>JAHEMB010000191.1 GCA_024643915.1 Rhodothermaceae bacterium
GGTGCGGGCCGCCGGTGCGGCAGCCGCGTTCGTCGTCGGCCAGCCGGCGCCGCACCAGGCACAAAGGCGGGTGACCGGGCTGCTGACGGTCCGTCTCTCCCTGGCGGCGGCGGCGCGCCTTCTGGGCGTCCCCGCTGCCGAGGTGCAGGCGATGCTGGCACGGGATGAGGCCACCACCATGACGCTGCCCCTCCCGATTCAACTCTCGGTAGACGCTGCCTATCGTGCCCAGGCGCAGGCGCTCAACATCATCGGCTATGTGCCGGGCAAGCACCCGGCGCGGCACAGCGAACTCCTCATCGTCTGCGCCGACCTGGACGGGTGGGGGCGTTTTGCCGGGCTGCGGGCGCTCGATCTTGATCATTTCGGGCTGGGCGCGGCGGCGCTGCTTGAGGTGGCGCGCAACGCTGGTTACCTGTCGCGCTTCTACGCGATCCCCGAGCGGAGTGTGATGTTTGCCGTGTGGTCGGGGGCGCGGAGTGGGCACCTGGGGCTGCGTGCCTACCTGCGCAATCCGGCCTGGGATCTCGACCGCACTGTTGGTGTCGTTTACGTCGGCCTGGAGGAGGCTGAAGCGCCGGCCGTGCGCGCCCTGCTCGATGCCTACGGCTTGCCGCTCTACACCGCGCCCCTGCCTGCAGCGTCACTTCGCCTCCCCGAAGGCCCTGCCCTCTTCCTCGAATCGAGCCTGCGGCGGCAGGCCGCCCGCCGACGCGGCGCTCAGGCTGCCCCCGAGCCGCCTGACCTCGACCTGGTCATGGAAGAGGCTGTACCCCTTTCGCGCGACCTGGCGGCGGCTACCTACGAATGGCTGCTCACAGAGGCGGTCACCCCGGCTCCCTTCATGCCGGCCCTCGAGGACACCCTGGCCGTGCCGCCCAATACGCTGGAATGACGGGTCACGGACGGTCCTCCACGACTCGGCACGCTCAGGCACGGGTCGCCCCATTTCGCCTCTGAATGTTCGCCTTCGCGTAACCAGCGCGGCGGGCGGGCCGTAGGGTTTTCACACACCCGCGCAACGGAAGACGCGAATCCAGGCATCGTTTGCCGCAGTCCGTTCACCAGGTCCGAGAGGGAGGGAATCCATGAAACGCTTCGCCACCGCCGTGTTGGCCCTAGTCGTCGCACTCAGCTTTTCCATTGAGGCGCAGGCCCAACATCCATATGCCAACAGCGGCCCCGAGTGGTGGGCCAAGGTCGAGCTGCAACTCGCGCATTCGCTCCAGTCGGAGCTGCCCCAGGTTCGCGAGCAGCAACTCAAGAACATTATCATTCTGGCAACCTACTATCGCGACAAGCTGGATTTGGAAAGCGCTGTGGTGCCCCTCATCTCCATCTACAAGCGCGACAAGGTCATGCAGCATCGCGAGATGGCCCTTGCCTGCCTCCAGAGCATCGGCGGTGTGCGCGCCTCCGAATTCCTGGCGAGCCGTGTGTCGCCTGAAGAATCGGATGCGGGGCGCGCCTCGATCCGCGCCGTCTTGCAGGAGTATGCCGAAGGGAGCGTCGAGCCTGTCGCCCTCCAACCCTGATCGTCTCGTTGCCAACACTTTTCGCCAAAACGAAGCCCGCCTCACGAAAGCCGTGGGGCGGGCTTCTCGCTGTTTCCGGGTTGACGGCTACAGCCCGGCAAACACGCCCAGGCGCAGCAGGGCGTACAACTCGGCGAAGGGCAGCAGTGCCCCGAAGAGCGCCCCGCCGAGCACCTGCCCGAACGTGTGCGCCCCGGTGCGGACGCGCGCCCACATCAGAAGGGGCACCACCGGCAGTAGCCCCGCAAGCGCTACCGGCTTCAGCACAAGCGCCTCAGGCGGCACCGCCGAGAGCCCGCTCCACGGCGTGGTCGCCACGAAGAGGAGGACCGAGATGAACCCTGCCGTGGCGATGACGTGGATGGAGATTTTCCACCGCAGGTTGACGAGCAGGACGAGGAGTGTGTTGAGGACCTGGCAGGCCGCGAGGGCGAGGACGAGCGCCGCCGCCGTGGTGCCGTTGCCAGCGAGGAGGGCGAGGGCGAGGAGGCCGGAGGCGAGGCCGAGGAGCAAGGGCCGCGTGCGCAGCGCCGGGTCATCCAACTCTAGCGACGGCACCGCGCGCTGCCACACCAGCCACAGCACGTAGCCGAGCGGCACGAGCGCGAAAAACACCAACACCACACCCACTGTCCACCCGATCTCCGCACCTGGCGCCCCAAAGTGCGCCAGCACGAGGCCGAAGAGGAGGGGGGGCAGCACCAGCGGATTCACCAGGTACGCCAGCCCCGTGGCGAGGCGGTCCGGCCAGGCTCCCTCCGCTGCCGGCTCCTGCGTCTCCGTCGATTCTACGATCTGCATGGTTGCGACGTGGCGCTGACAAAAACAACGAACAACCAACGGCGGACGACGGGCAAAGTCAATACGCCCGTGCGAAGACGACGCGGCCCGACGACGGCTTGCCCGTCAGCAGGTCCTCACCCGGCTCGTCGGCGCTGAGGGAAGCAGCCTCGGCTTCGAGGGGGATGCAGCGGATGGTGGCTTTTGTCTCGTCCTTAATGCGCGCCTCCGTCTCCGCCGTGCCGTCCCAGTGGGCCAGCACAAAGCCGCCTTTCTCTTCCAGCACTTCCTGGAAAGCGTCGTAGGAATCCACGGGCGTCGTCATCTCCTGGCGGAAGGCGAGGGCGCGGTCGAAGAGGCCCTGCTGGATTTCGTCGAGGGTCCGGGTGACGCGCTCGGCGAGGCCGGCCTGGGGGACGATCTCCTTCTCGCGCGTGTCGCGCCGGGCCAGTTCCACCTTCTCATTCTTCACGTCGCGGGGGCCGAGGGCGAGGCGGAGGGGCACGCCCTGCACCTCGTACTCGTTGAACTTCCAGCCGGGCCGCTGGCTCTCTCGCGCGTCGAGGTGCACGCCGACGCCCGCGTCCTTCAGTTCTCGAACCATCCGCTCGGCCACCTCCATCACCGCCGTTTTCTCGTCGTCTTTGCGGTAGATGGGGATGATGACGGCCTGCTTGGTGGCGAGGCGGGGCGGCAGGATGAGGCCCTGGTCGTCCGAGTGCGTCATGACGAGGCCGCCGATGAGCCGGGTGGAGACGCCCCACGACGTGGCCCAGGCGTATTCAAGTTCGTTGTTCTGGTTCTGGAACGTGCAATCGAACGCTTTGGCGAAGTTCTGCCCGAGGAAGTGGCTGGTGCCGGCCTGCAGCGCCTTGCCGTCCTGCATGAGCGCCTCGATGCAGAACGTCTCCACCGCCCCAGCGAAGCGCTCGCTCGCCGTTTTGACGCCTCGGATGACGGGCATCGCCATGTAATCCTGGGCGAAGGTGGTGTAGATGTCGAGGATCTTGAGCGTTTCCTCCATCGCCTCAGCCTCGGTGGCGTGGGCGGTGTGGCCCTCCTGCCAGAGGAACTCCATCGTGCGCAGGAACAGCCGCGTCCGCATCTCCCACCGGACGACGTTCGCCCACTGGTTAATGAGGATGGGCAGGTCCCGCCACGACTGGATCCACTTAGCGTACGTGTTCCAGATGATCGTCTCGCTGGTGGGACGGACGATCAGGTTCTCCTCAAGTTTGGAGGCGGGGTCGGGCATGAGGCCCTGGCCGTTCTCGCCCACCATCAGGCGCGAGTGTGTCACCACGGCGCACTCCTTGGCGAAGCCCTCGACGTGCTCGGCCTCTTTCGCCATGAACGACTCTGGGATGAAGAGGGGGAAGTAGGCGTTCTCGTGCCCGGTCTCTTTGAACATCCCATCGAGCCCGCGCTGCATGTTCTCCCAGAGGGCATAGCCGTTGGGGCGAATGATCATGGAGCCGCGCACAGGCGAGTAGTCGGCGAGCTTGGCGTTGAGGACGACGTCGAGGTACCACTGCGAGTAGTCTTCCGCGCGAGATGTGATAGCGTCAGCCATAGTATACAGTCGATGGTGGGTTTATCGTACAAAAAGCGGGGCAAAAGCGTGCGAATGTTGAAAATAGGACCGATGATGAAGGTCGGCCTGATCTTTGCCTTTTATTCAAAGCAGCTTCAACAGCCACCAGAGCCGTTACCTTCTGCGCAGCCGGGGCGGCTTTACCGGTAGCGCGCCCGCTCAGCAAGCCCGGTAACATTCTCCCGGTTGCCGCGTTGGCAAAACCGAGGCTCGCTCCCTTTTCGACGGCTGAGATTGCAACCGGTCACGCGCCATGAAACGCTCCGATACTGTGCCCAGAGACCTGATGAAGATGCTCCTTGCTCCTACCCGCTTCCTTGCCTTTGGTTTGCTTCTCTTCGGGCTGACGGGGTGTTACACCCAGCTTGCCACCGTGGATCATAATTACGAGCGGGACATCGACTACGTGGAAGTGGAGGAGCACGATGGGGAGGACGTCACCGTTACGCGCTATCATTACGAGGACGACGATTATTACGACGGCTATGACGGCTACCAGCCGTATCGCTACCGGCGCTACTTCTCCAGCTTCTACCACGATCCCTTCTACTACGGCTTCCACGATCCTTTCTATTACGGAAGTGGCTTTCACTTTAGCCTGAGCTTCGGCTCGCCCTACTACTACAATCCCTACTATTACGACCCGTTTTACTACGATCCGTTCTATGCCGGTTTCGGCTACGGTTTCGGTTACGGCTATAATTATGGACGCTACTACCGCAATCCGTACCGGTACGGCTACGCTTCCGTCTATCCGGGCTACTACGGCGGTTTCCGCTACGACGCGCCGGGCGTGATCAAACGAGGCCGCTACGGCCCGCGCGGCAGCACGCTCGGGCGCGGCACCATCGCGGGCGATGGCCGGGGCCGGACGCGGGGCATCGGCATCAGGGGCGGTAGCGTGGGAACCACAGGCAGGGGCTACGGCGAGGAAGTGACGAGTCGCCGGGGCGCCGTGTATGGGTCGCCGGCACGGGGCACGATCGGCAAGCGCGGCGAAAGCGGCGAGCGGAGCCGCTCGGTGGGGCGCTCCTCGGAAGGGAGCCGGACACGCGGAGAGGTCGGGCGTGGCACCTCCTCCCGGCGCAGCCGGAGCGAAGGGTATACGCGTTCGCGCTCGTCGGACCGGAGCCGGAGCGAAGGGTACACCCGCTCCCGTTCCTCGGAGAGCCGGCGGAGCAGCGGCAATGCGACCCGCTCACGCTCATCCGACCGGAGCCGAAGCAGTGGGAGCGCCACGCGGTCTCGCTCGTCGGACCGCAGCCGTAGCAGTGGCACAGCCACACGGTCGCGCTCGTCCTCTTCGAATCGCAGCAGCGGCAGCGCGACTCGCTCGCGTTCGTCTTCTTCAAGTCGCAGCAGCGGCAACGCGACCCGCTCGCGCTCCTCATCGTCCAGCCGGAGCAGCGGCAACGTAAGCCGGTCGTCCAGATCGTCGAGCCGAAGCAGCGGCAATGTCAGTCGCTCGTCGAGCCGGTCGTCCAGCCGGTCTTCGGGCAGCCGCTCGTCGAGCCGTTCGTCGCGGCGCGGCAACAACGAATAAGCCTTTGAAGGCTGCCGTCCGACGTGCTGATTTCAGTTGAGCCGGGGGAGGCCCGTGCACCCGCGCGGGCCTTTTTTATGCCCGGTCGAAAATTGAGAAACCGGCGCTAAAGCCATCCAGAATAAAACCTTACGTGCAGATAGAGAGGTACTCATGAAAACGACTTCACGCTTCCCCGGCGCGCTTCGCCGTTTGATGCTGGGCTTGCTGCTGGCTGGCCTGCTGGCGCCGGCGGCCCGCGCCCAAACGGCTGATGACGCCTTCCGCTTCTCACAGCGCTACCCGGCCACGGGCGCCCGCATGATGGGTATGGCCGGTGCCGGCATCGCGGGGGTGGCGGACTACTCGGCGCTCTTTAGTAACCCGGCGGGCCTGGCGTTCTTCCCCCGGTCAGAGGTCTCCGGCTCGCTCAACACGCTCTTCGCCCAGGACGACGCATTCTTCCTCTCCGACCTGCCATGGGAGAGTGAGATGAGCGACACACGGCTGGGCCATCTCGCCTACGTGGGCAAGGCGCCCACGCGCCAGGGCTCGCTCGTTTTCGCGGCGGCCTTCAACCAGGTCAACACCTTCGGGCGCGAGCTTTTCTTCCAGGGCGATAACGCAACGAGTTCCATTACCGACTTCTTCCTGCCCTTCTCGGACGAGTTTGAATTGGTGACGGAGAATGGCGCTGTGCAGCCCCGCTTCTTCCGCGATCTTTCGGCGGTGGCCTACAATGGGGGCGCCATCGAATTCCTGGGTGAGAATGTTGGGACGGGTGAGCCCCTCTTTTATCAGGCCGTGGCGCCGGGCACCACCGTGGAGCAGACGGGCAACGTGATCGAGGAGGGGCAGATGAGCGAGGCCAGCTTCGGCGGGGCGCTGGAGGCCACGCGTGGTGTGATGATCGGCCTCTCGGCCAACATCGCTTTCGGTACGTACCGCTTCGACAATTTCTACGATGAGATCGACGTGTTCGACGAAAACACGGAGAACGATTACATCGTGCTTCTGGATGACGGCGAGTTGCGCGGCTTCGATCAGGTGAGCTTCGGGCAATTTCTGGAGACGGACCTCGTTGGCGTGAACTTGCGGGCGGGGCTAGCCTTCGAGGCGTCGCGCTCGGTGCGCTTCGGCGTGACGCTGGAGACGCCTACGTTCTACTCGGTGGACGAGGTATTCAGCACTGAGGTGGAGACCTTCTTCGACGACGGCGGGAGCCTTTTCGACAGCGCCGAGGGCAACTTTGAATACGAGATCATCACGCCCTGGCGGCTGGGCGCGGGCATCGCTTTCGTGAGCAATGAGGCGGTGGTTTCCGGCGACATCGAAGTGGTGGACTGGTCCCAACTCGAACTCGACGTTAGTGGCGATCCAACGCTTTTCGCCGAACTCAACCGGTCGATCAGCCAGGAATACAACGCCGTGTTCAATACCCGGCTGGGCGCCGAATATCGCATCAGCGACCTCTTCTTGCGCGTGGGCTTTGCCTACCAGCC
>JAHEMB010000192.1 GCA_024643915.1 Rhodothermaceae bacterium
TGCATGCTTCAAGTCGGAGGTGCTCGATCTGCGCATCCAGGACGGGCTGCGGCATGAGGGCTGCGCCGGCATTGTTGAGGTGGAGGACATGGCGGCACCCCGGCGTCTCCTGCCGGGCACGCGCCACGTCGAAGTCGTTCGTCAAGGACAAGCGGAAGTCTACCAGTCGCTGAGGCGCTTGCGAGGCGGCGTGGCGGGCGGCATCGGCTTGGGACGTTCTATAGGCACGCGCGCTTCGATGGGCGGGCGGGGCGGGAATCCGGCCGTGGCACGGGCCGTTGTGGAAGCCAAATGCTCCCACTCGCTCGTCTGCCAGACGCCTTTGTGAATGCGGATCACATCGAGTTGCCGCAACCGGAAGGGCGTGGGCTTGGCCTCGGCGAGACGCTCAAACTGATTGGCGAGGGACTGAAGGCGTGCGCGGTTCTCCCGCGTAAAGCCGAAAAGGCCGATATCCTGCACGAGAGCATCGTATTCGTGGTCCCAGGTCGTCTTCTCTGGGAGAGGGTCGGGGTACGTGTTCCAGTCGAAACGCTCCGTCTGTCTTAGGTCGAGCAGATCAAAGCCGGCGTCGCGCAGGACCTCGGAGGCGCCGAGCGGCAGAAAAAAGCGGACCGGCACGCCTCCAATGGAGGATACCAGCCGTACGTCGCCGGCCACGGGCACGCCGGGACGCTGGGAGGTGGGTAGGTTGAAATGCGGGTTGAGGAGGCGGAACCGGTCGTAGGCGCCGACCCGGGAGAGCCCGTCGCTCCACGAAAGGCGCGGGTCCTCGGTGCCGAGTTTGCGCAAAAGCTGGCCCAGATAGATCGATTTGCCGGGTTTGAGTTGCACGCGCTCGGCCACCACCGTCTGCGAAAAGTCGACCGGCCAGGCCTCCACAGCACGGAGCGAGCCGTAAAGGGAGGGGATGTAGCCGCGTGAATAGGAGCCGAAGGAGGAGCCCCTGGAGACCGTATCGAACCCGTCTGTGATGGTCCAGACGTAGGCGTCCACCACGTTCGAGGCGGGGCCGAAGCGAGCCTTGTGAGCCATGAAGTCGCGATAGGCCTTAAAAATATTGCCGGGGCCGGCATGGTAGGCCGACAGGCCCGGAATCTCATGACCGACGGCGTTGGCGTAGCCCTTCAGCCAGATGAAAGCAGGCTCCATCGTCAGGAGGGGGTGCCACTCTTCGGCCACGGAGACGCGGTGCTTGGCAGCGGTTCGTAGGGTGTAGCGGTGCAGGTCATTGCGCCGCAACACGGCAGGCATCATCTGATACCGCCCCCGTGCCCCTACAGAGGAAACGAGCCGGTCGTCATTGAACGTCTCGACTGTGCCGATTTCGGTGGCGAGAAGTGAGAGCCCCATGGCTTCGGCCAGGCGCATCTCATAAAAGAGGTAGGGCAGGTCGCGTTCCCTCGCGTCACGGATCTGGTTCTGGCGACCCCACTTCACGGCGATGGCGGACCGGGGCACGCCCCGCTTTGTCCATTTCTCGACCAGCCGTCTCGTCTCGCGCCGCCGTAACTTATCTACTTCCTCCCAGTCAAGTCGCCCGGATCGCTCGAATTTTCGCCGTTCCTCGTCGAGGACAACTACCTCCAAGGTATTCCAACTGCGCTCGTCACTCACCCGAATCGTGAAGTTGTCATCTTCGCCCTGCCGGGTGGCGTAGAGGTCAAGTAATTCGCGAAAGGCCTTGATGCGCTGGATCGTGGTGGACGATTCAGCATCGCCCAGGAGTGCGCCGGCGCTGTAGGGCTGGAACCTTAAGTCGGGGTGGAGGGGGTGGTTCTTAAACGTGAAAGCGCTGTCGGACGATGTGCGGGAGGGCAGCAAGGCGACCTTCCAGGCGAGCCCCAGGTCCTGAGCGAGAGCCGAGGAGATGAAGAGACAGGCGACGGTAGCGAGAAGCAGCGCGCGCGCACAACAGCGGGTGCAAGACGACACCTCAGCGACCCTCTGGTGGAACTGCTTATCTGTGCGTCGTAGCTGCATCAAGGTCATGCGCTCTTCATTAACTGAGCCGAGGAGGGGGCACACTGCTGCTGCCCTGGTCCGATGGTGAGGTGGCCTCCCCGGCGATTAGTACAAGTGTCGGATAATTGACGTGACGGCTAAAGCGCGGGTTTCCAATTAGACGGTGCAATTTGTGACGCCTTGACCAAGATCCCTTCTGATATTCGCCACGCTGTTGCAGCCCACAGCAGACAAAAGCCCCCTGCGGGCTCAACCTCTACGTGAGGAAAAAAAGTTCACCTCAAGGGATACATTGACTCCGCATCGCTCGGTTTGCGCCGTGCGCGCCTAGTTTCTTGGCGGGATTATCATGATGTGCGCCCACGGTTTGCCTGGCTCCATGATCCACGGCTGCCCGGGCGGTGCGCTGGTAGGCAGCCCGGTCGACTCGGCAGTGGCATAGGGTAGGTAAACCACGTACAGCGGGGCGGCGCCACTGATCTCGCCCGTTTCGGGGTCAAACGTCTCGGCTGCGCCGGAAAGAGAGTAAAGGGCGGCGGGCGATGCCGGCATCCTCAGCGCACCTGAAGCGGTCTCTTCCTCGCGGATACGCTGAATTTCGTCGCGCTCGCGCCCTTCCGCTTTCAAGGCGCGGCCCCGCGCCATGAACGACTCTAGAGATCGGTGGTAGCACGCCACGTGGAAGCGCTCGTCGGTCGGGTTATCGGCCAGGCAAATCAGTTCGCCCTCTCCCTGGCGCAGGATCGTCAGACGGCCCTCCCCCGTGTAGCCATACACCGTGGCATGCTCGCGCAGGGCCTCCGGGGCTGCGCTCACGGCAGCTTTGATTTGTATTTCCTGGGAGATGGAAGCGGATTGGGCATTCACCGTGAGCGTCGCTGAGGCGAGCAGGATGAGGAGAAAGGAGATGCGGAGCGTTTGCATGGCAGTCGTGGAGGGTTTACTGAGGGCAACACGCGCAAAGTACGCATCTTCTCATTCGAACACCACCTCTCCGCCGACAATGGTGTATTGAATTCGAGCCTCGCGGATTGACTCGGGTGGCATGGCAGTCAGATCCCGATCGAGGACGACGATGTCGGCAAGCAGGCCAGGCGCGAGGGTGCCCTTGAGGTCCTCCTCGAACGAGGCGTAGGCGGCATCGACGGTGTAGGCCCGGAGGGCTTCTTCCAAACTGATGCGCTGCTGCGGCACCCATCCACCCGGGTTGGCGCCGTCGAGCGTGCGGCGGGTGACAGCGGCGTAGAGGCCCTCGATCGGGGTAGGCGGGGCGACGAACCAGTCGCTACCGAAGGCAAGGCGAGCGCCCGCGTCGAGGAGGCTGCGGAACGCGTAGGTCGTCCTGATGCGTTCCGGGCCGATGACCTTTTCCGCCCAGCGCCCGTCATCAATGGCGTGGTACGGCTGCATCGAAGCGACGACATCGACGCGGGCGAAGCGGGCGATATCGTCCGGCGCGAGGTGTTGGGCGTGCTCAATGCGAAAGCGCCGGTCACGCGGCCCATGGTCTTGGGCGACTTGCTCAAAAATGTCTAGCAGGAGGTGGTTGGCGCGGTCGCCGATGGCGTGGACGACCGGGTGCAGCCCCGCCGCGTCGGCGCCGGCAATCCACGCCTTCAGGTCAGCGGGATCGTTGACGAGGAGGCCGCTGTCGCCCGGCGCGTCGGCGAAAGGCTCGAAGAAGGCGGCGGTGTGGGAGCCGAGGGAGCCGTCCACGAATCCTTTCAGGGCGCCGATCCGCAGCCAGGCGTCGCCCCGGCCCTGCGACGCTACCTTGCCCTGAAGTCGCTGCCAGGTGGCGAGGGGGACGGCGGCGTAAATCCGGGTACGGAGCCGGCCCGCTGCGCGGGCGCGCTCGAAGACGGCGAGGTCGTCCCACGTGCCCATGTGATGCACCGACGTGACGCCCTTCGTCGCGACATGTCGCATCGCCGCCTCCAGGGCACGATCCAGCATTGCATCTGAAGGCACGGGGACGACACCCTCTACGAGGGCCATGGCGTTGTCCTTGAGGACGCCGGTGAGCCGTCCGTCGGCGTCGCGGACAATCGTCCCGCCCTCCACCTCCGGCGTTTCCGTCGTCACGCCGGCAGCATCGAGCGCGGCGGTGTTGGCGAGGGCCATGTGCCCATCCAGCCGGTTGACCCAGACGGGATGGGCAGGCGTGCGTGCGTCGATCCAATCGCGGTGCGGCAAAGCCCCGCCCCAACGCTCGTGGTCCCAGTCCCCTCCGAGAATCCAGGTGCCCGGCGGAACGGTTTCGGCGAATGCGGCGATGCGGGTGGCGAAATCCTCGGGCGAGCTGGCCTCGCGGAGCTGCACGGAGGCCAGCCGAAAGCCTCCTTCGAGGAAATGGATGTGGGCGTCAATGAAGCCCGGCGTGACGAGCCCTCCTCTGGCATTGAGGACGCGTGTGTTTCCATCAATCATGGGGTGCACCGCCTCCTGCGATCCCACCGCAATAATCCGGTCGCCCCGCACGGCGAGCGCTTCGGCCCAGGGACGGGCCGGGTCTCCTGTCCAGAGACGCCCGTTAATCACCACGAGGGTGGCGCTTTCCTGGGGAGATGGCGCGTTCATGCATCCGTGGAAAAGGAGGGAGAGGCTAGCGACCAGGGTGAATGAAATGGTTGTGAGGGAAATGCGGGAGGAGGTGAGCATAGAGTTGTACTTCAACGCAGGGTGTGTATTTCAGGGAAAGCTAAGGCTGGAGCGACGCCCGCGCAAAGGGAATCTACATCTAGTTGAAACCCCCCTTCGTACCCACTCGTAGCCGTGTCCCATCCCACCATTCGCGTTTCGCACCATGAAAATCAAAGGCACAGTCGTTCGCCAGGATATTGAAGGCGGTTTCTGGGGTATCCAGGGTGACGATGGCCAGAACTATTTGCCCGTCGAGGGGCTGCCCGCCTCGGCGCAGATCGAGGGCTGCCGCATCGAAGCGGAGGCCGAGCCGGCCAACGTGATGACCTTCGCACAGTGGGGACGCGCCGTCCGTCTTCGCCATCTCAAAACGCGCTGACCTGATGCTCTCCCCCGTCTTCACCACACTCCTCGTCGTCGTCGCTTTTCTCATCATGGCGTGGGACGCCTCTCGCGAGGAGCGCAACCCACTCTTGGTGCTCGGCGCGTTTGCCCTGCTTTTCGTGGCCGTGCTGCTTCGGCTCTTCGACGGTCTCGGCCTGCTCGGCGGGCTCTCAGCACTCTTCCTGGACGTGGGCATCGGGCTGGTAGCAGGCTCGGTGGTCTTTGCCCTCCGCAAAGCCGGCGCCCTTCCGTTTCTCGTGCTCGGGCTGCTGGCCCTTGTGCTCGCAGCACTATTGTTCGTGCTCGCGCAGTCGTTTGGCGGGAAAAGCGACGTCGATTCCGCAACGTTACTCCTCGAACTCGGCCCGGACGACCGCATCGAAGAAGTGGCGACCATCGTTGAACGATTCGGGGGACGCTACGAACGCGCGTTTCCCGAGGTGTCGCTTGAGATGGATGAGGATCTGGCCCAAGTCTATTTGATCGAAGCGCCGATGGCCGAAATGGGCGCCTTCATGGAGGCGCTGAGAGAGGATGCGGAAAACGTCGATTTCGTCGAGTTGAATGGCACCGTCTCGCTGCCAGCGCCCGTTTCGGCAGAAACACCGGAGGAGGCAGGTGGGGAATTTGCCGCGAATGATCCCCTTATGTCCTCGCAATGGGCACTCGAGGCGATTGACGGCGATGGGGCGCACCGCTTGTTGCGCGACCTGACGCCGCGAAAGAAGGCGGTCGTCGCCATTCTTGATACCGGCGTAGATGGAGAGCACGAAGACTTGCAAGGCGTATTCCGCAAGAGCCCGGCGGCGGTGGATCGCAACGGGCACGGGACGCACTGCGCGGGCATCGCCGGTGCGGCAACCAACAACGGAGTAGGCATGGCCTCGCTCAACTGGGAGGGGCGGTTCGTGGAGGTGATGGGCTATCCTGCGCTTACGGCGCTCGGCAGCGGCACGTTCGAAACCATCGCCCAGGCCATCCTCGACGCGGCCCGCGACGGCGCCGACGTGATCTCGATGTCTCTTGGCGACTATTCCCCGAAAGCGCCGAAAGTAGTGAAGGATGCCATCGCGTTTGCCCAGCGGCGCGGCGCCATCGTGGTCGCTTCCGCCGGCAATAATGACCGCGACGCCTTCGATCACATGCCCTCCAACATCGACGGGGTGATTTCGGTGGCGGCAGTAGACGTGAAGTTGCAAAAAGCGCGCTTCTCCAACACCAACACGAGCCTAACCCGCCCCATCGCCGCGCCGGGCGTCGATATCGTCTCGCTCGTGCCCGGCGGCAAGTACGCACCCAAAAGCGGCACGTCCATGGCGGCGCCACTCGTCTCCGGCCTCCTGGGCGTTCTCCGCGCCCTCGACCCCGGCCTCACCGCCGATGAAGCTTACACCCTGCTCCGCAACACCGGCACCACGCTCAACATTTCCGACCAGGTTGGCCCGCTCATCAACGCCGAAGCCGCCATCCGCGCCGTCACGGAAACGCCGTGACCGATAATGCGACAGTCGAAACAACGGGTGCGAACATTGAATTGAAAGGCGGCACGTCGGACGAGACCTCGCCTCTTGAATTGCCCCCGTAGCTCAGTGGATAGAGCATAGGTTTCCTAAACCTAGTGTCGCAGGTTCAATTCCTGCCGGGGGTACACCCTTTTCAGCCTTTCCGTTTACGCTTCTTCCTCACTTTTCTGGGCGCGCAGATAGCCGCGAACGCTCAGGCGGAGGAAGTGCCGGGCCTCTTCTGGTTTGAATTCCAGCCATGCCTCGCCGACCCGCAATGAAATCAGCTTCTCCGTTTTGCGATGGTCGGAGACAGCTTTGAAGGCGAGGGCGAGTTCGAGGAGTTTAGAAAGAGAGAACTGGTTGAGGTCTTGCATAGAGGACGTGATGTCGGGTGGGTGATGCCGCAAGCCCTGTAGACACATTTCACGCCAAAGA
>JAHEMB010000193.1:0-6523 GCA_024643915.1 Rhodothermaceae bacterium
GAGTTCCTCGCCGCAGAGCCGGACGCTGCCGGCGGAAGGCCGGTCGAGGCCGGCGCACAGCCCCAGCAGGGTCGTCTTGCCACTGCCCGACGGCCCCACGACGGCGCACGTCTCGCCCTCCGCCACCACGAAGGTCACGTCGCCCAGCACCGTCAGGGTGCGCGCGCCGCTGCGGTACGTCTTCGTCAACCCTTCCACTTCAAGGACGGCTGCGCCGCGCCGCGTCTTCTCAACCTCTCTCATGCTGCTCTATGTCGGTGCCGGGCGCTCCTTTTTCCTTTTCGGGGGAAAGCGCGCGGCCTTTTGCTTCGATGAAAACTGAGGATGCGGTGAGACGTAGAACGCGAGGCTGCCTGGCAGTCGCACCCTCACGTAATTCGATCTCCGCATGAAATTCCATTCGCTATACCTCTTTCTGCTGTCAAGTGTTCTGCTAGTGTTCGGCTGCGGCGGCGATGCTGGGGAGGCCGACGCTCCCGCCGAGGCGCCTCCTTCGGAATCCGCCGCTCCTCCTGCTGAGGCCGGGGCGCCGCGCATCCTCATCCTCGGCAACAGCATCGCGGCGGGTTTCGGGCTGAACCAGGACCAGGCCTTTCCCGCCCTGCTCCAGGAAAAAATCGATTCGCTCGGGTGGGATTACCAGGTCGTCAACGCGGGCGTCAGCGGTGAGACATCGGCGGGGGGGCTGAGCCGCATTGGCTGGCTGCTGCGCGAACCCATCGACGTGCTCGTGCTCGAACTCGGCGGCAACGATGGGCTGCGCGGCATCCCGCCCGAAGCGACGCGACGCAACCTCCAGGCCATTATCGACACGACGAAGGCGCGGTACCCCGAGGCCCGCATCGTGCTGGCCGGGATGCAGATCCCGCCCAACCTCGGACAGGATTACACGACGCGCTTCCGCGACCTCTTCCCCGCCCTCGCCGAGGCGAACGACGCCGTGCTGATCCCCTTCCTACTCGAAAGCGTCGGCGGCGTGCCCCGCCTCAACCTGCCCGACGGCATCCACCCCACCGCCGAGGGCCATGAGATCGTCGCCGAGAACGTGTGGGACGTGCTCCGCCCCGTCCTCGCCGCGCGCCAGGAGGCTATCGCCGATGAGGACTGCGCCCTGCCCGAGCTGACGGCTTCCGCCGATGAAGAGGTCGAAGACTGCCTCAAAGAATGACGGGACAGGTGGACGAGGGGCAAAGAAATCGTCCATTCGTCCTCTCGTCCATTCGTCCTCTCGTCCATTCGTCCTCTCGTCCATTCGTCCTCTCGTCCATTCGTCCTCTCAACAAAACCTGCCTTGCTCAAGTCGCCGGGAAACGTTATCCTGAACGGCGGACGAAGCGAGCGAGGCGGCGATGGCGCGACGGACGAACTGGCGGCTCACGGTGGGCATCAGCGCGGCGCTGGCGGCGGCGTGGGCGGCGATTTTCCTCGTCGGCGCGTGGAACGCTGAGACGTTACAGGTGAACATCCGGCTGACGGCACGGGCGGCGGTGGTACTTTTCATGCTGGCCTTCGGCGCGTCCAGCCTCCATGCCCTGCGGCCCTCCCGGTTCACAAAATGGCTGCTGCGCAACCGGCGCTATGTCGGTGTCAGCTTCGCCGTGGCGCACTTCATCCATCTTGGGATGCTCGTGGCGCGCGACGTCGTCTTTCCCGTGCCGGACAGCAGCCTCCTCAACCCCCTCTCGCTCGTCTTCGGCGGCTTTGCCTACCTCGTCATCGCCGCCCTCGCGCTCACCTCCAACGACCGCGCGGTGGCGTGGCTGGGCGCCCAACGCTGGAAGCGCCTGCACCTCGTTGGCGGCTACTACATCTGGTTCATCTTCACGCGGACCTATGCGCTGCGAGCGGTAGAAGACCCGTTTTTCGCTCCCTTTGCCCTCGCCCTCTTCGGCGTCCTGGCGATGCGGCTCGTCGTGCTTCGTCGAAAAAAGCGCCGCGCCCCTCCGCGAAAAGCCCCCTTGCAACGCGCCTGACCGGCGGGGCGCGCCGTCCCAAAATCGTCCACACGTCCAAACATTCACACGTCCACACCCAGATCCGTAAAGGATCTGGTTTCCCGCTCCATGTAGACGATGCCATCAACAGGGTCGTGGGCAAACGGCGTCGTCTCGCGGAAACCCATTGAGCGATAGAGCGCCTGCGCGGCCTGCATCGAGTCGAGCGTGTCAAGCACCATCCGGTCGTACCCCAGCCGCCCCGCTTCCTCAACGATGGCCTCGGCCAGGCGGCGTCCCAGGCCGCGCCCGCGCCCCTCGGGGCGGACGTAGAGCCGTTTCATCTCACACGTCCTCTCACCATCCCGGCCCCGCTTCTCGCGAAGCCCCACGCAGCCTGTGTAAACGTCGCCGTCCCGTGCCAGGAGCAGGCAGCCGCCCGGCGGCCCGTACATCTGCGGCAGCACCGCTAGCTCCTCCTCAAAGCTCTGGAAGCACACGTTGAAGTCGAGCGAGACCGCGTATTCCTTGAAAAGTCGTTTCCCCGCTTCGAATTCCTCTTCGGTACGTGCCTGAAAAATGGGTTCTGGCATCTTGTTCAACCTCCTTAAACTCGATCATCGTTTGCTTCGCGGGGAGGCGGTATGAGCGGTCGTCGCTCGGCGGTCGGCCCCCTGGCGAAAAGTGGACCGTTACGCTACAGGATTATCCTCCGAGACGGAAGGAGCCTCCTTCAGTTCAACAGATCCCAGAGGTTGCCATACAAATCCTCAAACACCGCTACGGTGCCATAAGGCTCGACTTTCGGTGCGCGGACGAAGCGAATCCCCTGATCCACCATGCGCCGGTAGTCACGCCAGAAGTCGTCCGTGTTGAGAAAGAACGTCACGCGCCCGCCGGTCTGGTTGCCAACGAAAGCCTCCTGCCCCGGTGTAGAGGGCCGGGCCAGCAGGAGGCCCGTGCCGGTCGATCCGGGTGGCGCAACGACCACCCAGCGTTTGTCCTGCTCTGGTAAATAGGTATCCTCCACCAAGGTGAAGAGGAGCTTCTTCGTGAAAAACGCGAGGGCTTCGTCGTAGTCCCGTACGACGAGCGCCACGAGGACGATGGACTGTTTCACGCGCAGCAGGGTTTACGCTGTCATTCTGCTCACCGAATCGGTGGGCGCTGGCGGTGGAAGTCGGTGGCGTGCTGGTAGGCCGCGGCCAGGGCGAGGACATCGGCATCCTGGTAGAGACCACCGACGAAAGAGATGCTGGCGGGACGGCGGCGGGCGGCGCCGGCGGCGTCTTCGAGCGGGTGGAACGCGTTGGGAACGGTTATGCTCGGATGCCCCGTCAGGTTGGTGATGCGGAGCGAGCCGCCGCCGAAGCTGGGGGTGACGAACACATCCACGTCGCGCATCACCTCGACCATGCGCTGCATCAGGAGGGTGCGCAGCCGGTTGGCCTGCACGTACTCCACGGCAGGCACCATCCGGGCCGTGCGGAAGACGTGGGGCCAGGCATTTTTCTCCTGCCGCACCATCAGGTCCGTGCCGCCCGTGCGCGTCAGTTCGTCGAAGGCCGCCGCGGCCTCCACCTCAAGCACGAGGAGCATCGCGCCCACAGGCAGGTCGTCGGGGAGCTTCATTGGGACGGGCTCAATGCCCAGGCCGCGCAGCACCGCGAGCGTCTGCGCGTCGGCCTCGCGGTTGTCGTAGTCCTCCGAGAACGCCGCTTCGAGAAAACCGACGCGGAGGCCAGTCACGTCGCGGCCCGCGTCGTAAGCGAAGGGGACGCTGAGGGTGGAGGGGTCGCGCGCGTCCTGGCCGTGGATCGCGTGGTAGATGAGGGCGCAGTCCTCGGCGGCGCGCGCCATCGGCCCGAGCTTGTCCATCGACCAGGAGAGCGCCATCGCGCCGTACTTGCTGACGGTGCCGAAAGTGGGGCGGTGCCCCGTCACGCCGTTGCGCGTGGAGGGCGAAACGATGGAGCCGAGCGTCTCGCTGCCGAGGGCAAAGCCGACGAGGCCCGCCGCCACCGCCGCGCCCGGCCCCGCCGACGAGCCGCTGCTGCCTTCCTCGATGTTCCACGGGTTCTTTGTCGTCCCGTCATACCAGACGTCGCCCCAGGCGAGGGCGCCGAGGGTGAGCTTGGCGACGAGAACAGCGCCCGCCGCCTCCAGCTTCTCCACTACCGCCGCGTCCGTGTCGATGACCTGGTCGCGATAAGGCATGGCACCCCAGGTGGTTTTGTAGCCGCGCACGGCCAACAAATCCTTGGCGCCGTAGGGGATGCCGTGGAGCGGCCCGCGCCAGTTGCCCGCCGAGATCTCCGCGTCGGCCCGCGATGCCTGCTCGCGCGCCCGGTCTTCGGTGAGGGTGACGACGGCCTGGAGCACCGGGTCATACTTTTTGAGCCGCGCTAGATACAACTCGGTCAACTCGGTGGCGGTGACCTGCCGGCTTTTCACCAAGCTCGCCAGTTCGGCCACCGTCAGGAAGGCCAGCGTCTCGTCGTCGGCAGGGCGTTGTATGGGGGGCGACGTCCAGGCCAGGTGGCTCTCGCCCGACGGAGGCAGCATGCCGCTCACACGAGGGTCGAAGACAAGGGCGGGACGGACGCTGTTGGGCAGGGCTACGGCGCGCATCGCCGCATAATCCTCCAGGCGCTCGTTCAGGTCCTCCACCATCATCTCGCGCTGCGCCTCGGTAAAGGTCAGCCCCGCGATCTGCTCGGCGGCGGCGATCGCCTCGGTCGTGATCTCGCCCTCGGCCTGAGCCTTCGCGTAGAGCGCGCCGGGAAAGAGGGTGCTGCCTAGACCGAGGGTGGAGCAGTAGGCAAGGAAGAGGCGGCGGTCGAGCATTTTTTTGAAGGGGCGAGTGGGGGAAAATGATTGAGGATAGAAGATAGAGGATATGAGGATAGAAGATGGCGAGGGAAGAGCACTGCCGAGTAGAAGCGTCCAACCTCCTCCACTTCCATTCGCCCACACCTTCCGTTTCAGCGGCGTAACGTTGCAGCCATCGTCGTGGTTGCGTCCCGCTGCGCGCCGCCGTAGTTTGGCGGCATGGCCAAGAAGCAACTCATTACCGAGGCAACCGTGCAGGCAGCGGCGAAGGCCGGGCGAACGACCCTCGCCGTGGCGCCGGACGCCCTCATCACCGCCCTCGCCCGCGATGCCGCCCGCGCGAACGGCTTGACGTTCGTGACCGAAACGCCCGCAGCGCCCGTCGCCAGCACGCCGCAAAAAAAGGCCCCCCACGTCGTCGCGCTGGGCAGCGACCACGGCGGCTATGGATATAAGGAGGAAATAAAGCCTCTCCTGAAAGAACTGGGCTGGGACCTCCTAGACGTGGGCACCGACTCCGAAAAAAGCTGCGACTACCCCGACTTCGCTTATGCCGTGGCGCGGGCGGTGGCAGACGGACAGGCCACCTTCGGCGTGATGCTCGACGGCGCGGGCATCGGCTCGGCAATGGTGTGCAACAAGGTGCCAGGCGTGAAGGCGGCCTGTGCCTACAATGAGTTCACCGCCTGGAACGCCCGTGCCCACAACAACGCCAACGTCCTCACCCTCGGCAGCCGCACCCTCGGCATCGAAGTCTGCAAGCGTATCCTCACCGTCTTCCTCGCAACCGACTTCGAGGGCGGCCGCCACACCCGCCGCGTTGCCAAGATCGACGATGTGGAACGGCACGCCCGCTGAGCGAGCTCCGTTCAAATTAGATGAGATGCGGGATTAAGGTTGTATAGGCCCAGCCTCAAAGCTGGAGCTTGTGTAAGCCACAAGCCAACTACATCACCTCGTCGCGCAGCCCGTGACGTCCTGAGCGCATCACTTCCCTCACCACGCCCCAGATCTTTACGCCTCCGATGGCCTGCTCGGCGACGACACGCTGCAGAGCTTGTTCTCGGTTGGCCTGCTGCTGCTCGGGCGACAACGCCTTGCCCGACGGCTTCTTCATCGGCGGGATCACTACCACGTCAGCCAGCACCACGCTAGTTGGGCCAAGCCGGTGTAGCGGAGCTGGTCCATACCAGTGGATACGCCCATCGCCCAATCGATTCCTGTTCCGTATAAAGTCTAATAAAAGCACATCATACAGAAAAAGGGTGAGCGCGTAGGATGGAGATCCCTACGCGCTCACCCGCTGGTTTAGCTACACAATGGTTTACGGCACGGCATCGTAGAAGCGGAAGCGTTTGGCTTCGATGGGGTAGCTTCGCTCCGGCTTCACCGGGGCGCGGCCCTTGGCCCAGGCCGGCTGCTTCTGCCCCACCATCGACTGCTCGCTGTAGAAGTGGCGCGTCTTCTCGGCAAACGGGCGGTCCTCGACGGGGGCGCGCTTCACGTGGTGGGCGATACGCAGGGCACTCTGCCAGCCCGGCTCGTCCGAGGTCGGCGTCAGGCTCGTGAAGTAGGGCCGCTTCGGGCTGTTCGGGTTGAAGGCGCTGAACTGCCAGGGGTCAAGCACCACATCCTGGTAGCGATAGAGGCCACGGTAGCCCGTCTCGACGCGGTTGCGGATAACCCAGGCCACCAGCTCCTGCTCCTTGGCCTTCTTCGTCTCCGAATAGATACCGCGCGCCAGCCACAGCGTCTCG
>JAHEMB010000193.1:6533-6920 GCA_024643915.1 Rhodothermaceae bacterium
AGGTTGCCGTTGAAGGCGACCAGGGCCGTGAAGAGCATCAGCGCAACGAGCGCGAGGAGCTTGAACTGCTTCAGCATAGTGTTGGCGTCTGGTGATGGATTCTTGTAAGTGTTGCTGATTATAAGTAGATCAAAATCAACAACTTAACTACCCTATATTACTACAAGAACGACGCCAGATCCCGTATATATGCCGTTACTTTTGTAACGACTGAATCTTGATATTCCTGCTATGATTTTTCGCCGATAGGATGATGGGCACAGCGCAGAGATGGCGCAGACAGCGGTTCAAGCCGCCTCCTTTAAAGCCGCCAAAGTGCCCTATCCAACGGGAAAATCCAGTAATCCTCTCTGAGTGGAGGCAAACTATAAATTGTCTAAAAAGGTG
>JAHEMB010000194.1 GCA_024643915.1 Rhodothermaceae bacterium
CTACGCGGCTCCGCTCCTGGCCGACAACACGACCTCAAAGGTCAGCATTTCGACTGAGTATGCCGGCACCGAGGGCAACGGCGTCGCTGTGCCCACGGCGCCCCTCCTGCTGCTTCACGTCGAGATGGACATTGCCGACGGCGGCCAGAATTCGGGCATCAACTTCGACGAGACGTTGATGCAGGGGCAGCAGTTCGAGGACGATCAGGAGACCGCCTTCACCCCCGTCCGCGCCGACGATACCTCATGCGACGTGCCGCTAGGGCGCGATCCCATCGGCCTCCACTTCTCGTTCGAGAACTGCCGTGTGGAGAACGACCAGCTCAAGTTCGACGTGGTCGTCACTGCGGGTGAAGACGGGCGCCTGCTGGGCAACACGGACACCTACCTCAACTACAACGAGGACGGCTTCGGCGCCTTCGTCGTCGCTAACGGCAACGTCATGGCCACCCTCGGCCCGGCCCTCGCCGGCAACGGCAACTACGGCCCCATCGTCCTCGCCGACAACACCTCCTCGCGCTTCAGCGCCTCCATCGCCTTCACCGGTGCGGAGGATGAGGGGATCGAAGTCGGCACCACGCCCACCGTCCTCTTCAGTGTCATGATGGACTTTGACCGCAACGCCGGTAGCGGCTTCATGGCCCGCAGCAGCAGTGACGACGACGATGATGACGATGGCCACGACGATGACGACGATGATGGCGGCATCGGCGGGGGCACCCCGCCGCCCCAGGCGTCCGGCGTCAGCTTCGAGCAGCCGCTCATGGAAGGCAGCCAGTTCGAGAGCGACAATACGACCGCCTTCGATCCGGTGACCACCGGCCCCGGCTGCGACATCCCCCTCGATGACGAGGACGACGACAACGACGACGTCCCCGACGACGAGGACTTCTGCGACGGCACCAGGATACCCGAGGATGTGCCGACCGTTGCCTTCTCGACCAACCGCTGGGCGCTTGTCGATGCCGACAACATCTTCGACACGCTTGATCCCAACGGGGTAGGGCCACAACGCTTCTACACGACTGAGGACACGGGGGGCTGCTCGTGTGAGCAGATCATCGAGAACCTCGACCTGGGCGACGGGCATCGGAAGCATGGCTGCTCCAACAGCGCCATGGATGACTGGATCGTCATCGTCAACGGCAGCAACGACGACTACGGTGCGCACGCCTACAGCGCACAGGCTGCCCCCGCGCCTGCCGCTGCCACCGGCCTGGGCGAGATGGCGAAGGACTTCGAGCTTTCGCCGGCCTACCCGAACCCGTTCAACCCGCAGGCCACCATCCGCTTCGCCATCAAGGAGGCCGCGAACGTGCGGGTGGAACTCTACGACGCTCTCGGGCAGCGCGTGCGCGTCCTCTACGCGGGCACCCCGCCGTCCGGCACCTTCCACGAACTCACCATCGACGGGTCCGACCTCGCCAGCGGGACGTACTTCGTCCGGCTCATGGGCGCGGGCCACGTCGCCACCCAGGTGATCCACCTGATCAAGTGACGCGGCTTCCCCGGCTCTCTCACACCCTCAGTCCTCTAAACCCATGAAACACGTACTCTTCCTCGCCACCCTCTTGCTGCTTCCCCTGGCTGCCTTCGGGCAGCAGCGGGCCGTGGAGACGGCGCGGCAGCACCTCGACGCCAACCGCGAGGTGATGAAAGTCACCGAAGCGGACCTCGCCGACATCGTCGTCACCGACGCCTATACGGACAAGCACAGCGGCGTGACGCACGTGTACTTCCGCCAGCGCTACCAGGGCATCGAGGTCCACGGTGCGAACGTGGGCGTGCACGTCACCCCCGGTGGCAAGGTCCTCCACTGGAATGGCGACTTCATCGGCGGGTTGGCCGACCGCGTCAACGCCACGGCGCCTGCCCTGGCGGCGGTGGTGGCCGTCGAGGCCGCCGCGCGCGACCTCGGCCTGGCCGCGAGGGCGCCGTTCGAGGTGGTGGGCGCCGCGAAAGGCGGCCCGGCGCAGGAGATGACGCTCAGCGACGGCGGGATCGCCGTGCAGGACATCCCTGCCCGCCTCGTCTACCAGCCCATGCCCGACGGCACGCTCCGCCTGGCGTGGAATCTCCAGATCTACCAGAAGGACCAACAGCACTACTGGAACCTGCGCGTGGATGCCGTCACCGGGCGCGTGCTCGATAGAGATGACTGGGTGGTGCACGACACGTGGAGCAAGCCCGAGGCGGTGAAGACAGAAGCGTTCTCCCTCGCGGAGCGCACGGCGCCCCTCGCCGGGCCGCGCGTCCGCCCGGTTGAAAGCAGCGGTTTCGCCGGTTCGCTCGTGCCGCAGTACCGTGTCTACGGCATCCCCAACGAAAGCCCGCGCCACGCCGGCACCGACCAGAACGCTGCCCGCTTCGACGACACGCTGCGCGACCTCCTCGCCGACCCCAGCAATCCCACCGCTTCCCCGTTCGGCTGGCACAGCGACGGGACGAACAGCTACACCATCACACGCGGCAACAACGTCTGGGCCTACGAAGACACGCAGAACAGCGGCGTGCCGCCCACCGGCACCGAGCCCGTCGTGGCCGGCATCAGTGCCCAAGGCGGCCCCGCCCTGAACTTCGACTTCGATCTGGACCTGACCCAAGAGCCCACCGTGGAAGATCCGGCGGGCACGGGCCTGCTGCCGCAGAACGTCAGCTCCGTCATCACGAACCTGTTCTACATGAATAACATCATGCACGATGTGTTCTACCAGTACGGGTTCGATGAAGCCAGCGGCAACATGCAGGAGAACAACTTCGGCAACGGCGGCCTGGGCGGCGATGCCGTGCGGGCCGAGGCCCAGGACGGCTCCGGCGCCAACAACGCCAACATGGCCACCCCTGCTGACGGCGGCAACCCGCGCATGCAGATGTTCCTCTGGCCCCAGGTCGGCGAGCCCACCATTGACGGCGACCTCGACAACGGGGTCATCGCCCACGAGTACGGGCACTCCATCTCGATCCGCATGACAGGCGGGCCGAGTACCAACTGCCTGGGCGGCGACGAGCAGGCGGGCGAGGGCTGGAGCGATTACTTCGGCCTGATGCTGACCATGCAGGACCCTGGCACCGGCGTCGGGCCCGGCCCGCGCGACCGAGGCATTGGCACCTACGTCTTCAACGAGCCACCCGACGGCGACGGCATCCGCCCCACCCGCTATAGCCCCAACATGGCGATCAACCCGACGACCTACGGCGACATCGGCGGCCTCGCTGCGCCGCACGGTGTGGGCTACGCTTTCGCCACGATCCTCTGGGATATGACCTGGAATCTGATCGACGCCAAGGGCTTCAACCCGGACGTCTACGTGCCCGGCACCGACCCGAGCGCGGGCGGCAACAACATCGCCCTCCAGCTCGTCATCGACGGCATCAAGCTCCAGCCGTGCAGCCCGACGTTCGTCCAGTCGCGTGACGCCATCCTAGCCGCCGACAGGTTGCTTTTCCCCGAAAACGACCCGGGGACGCCGCAGGAGAGCCTGCATGAAGACCTCATCTGGGAGTCGTTCGCCCGCCGCGGCGTAGGCTTCAGCGCCGACGCCGGCACCAACGCGCAGGGTGACGAGGTCGAGGCGTTCGACCTGCCGCGCGACACGCGCGAGGTGCTGACGTTCGAGAAGAGCGCACCCGCGTTCGTCGCTGCCGGCAGCCCGCTCACCTACACACTCACCGCCGATAACACCGCCGGGCCGCAGTCGGGCGTGACCATCACCGACGCCGTGCCCTCGGGCAGCAGCTTCATCCCCGGCTCGGCCACGTGCGACAATAGCGCAACCGGAAGCGAGAGCGTCGGCACCGTCACCTTCGGTCCCTTCTCGATGGCCGACGGCGAGATCGTCACCTGCACCTTCGACGTCCTCGTCGATGCCGCGCCCTTTACCACGGCCCTCTTCGAGGACGGCATCGAGAGTGGCACGGGTAACTGGACCACGACGAGCTTGCAGGGCAACGCGGGAGACGAGTGGCAGGTGGTGCAGGACGACCCGCACACGGGCGCCAACGCCTGGTTCGTCCGCGACCCCGCCAACTTCAGCGAGCAGTTCCTCACACTCGACGTGGACGTGCCCCTGGCGGGCAACGCGCACCTAAGCTTCTGGCACAACTACCAGACCGAGGCCAACTTTGATGCCGGCGTGGCCGAGTTCTCGACCGACGGCGGCCTGACGTGGCAGGACCTGGAGCCGTACTTCGTCCAGGAAGGCTACAACAGCGACATCCCGCTCCTCGAACCCGGCTTCCCGACCGTCCCGAGCACGAGCCCGCTCCGGGGGCGTAACGTCTTCGGCGGTTCGAGCGGCGGCTACGTCCAGACTTTCGCCGACCTGTCGAGCTTCGCCGGGCAGAGCATGCGCGTGCGCTTCTACTTCGCCGCCGACGTGCTCGTCTCCGCCGTGGGCTGGTGGGTCGATGACGTGGCCTTCCTCGACCTCGTCCACCTGACGAACGAAGCCTGCATCGACACCAACGAGGTCGCTGCACAGTGCAGCGACCTCGGCGCCATCGGCACGATTGTCCTGGAGAGCAACGTGCTGACGGTCGACGCGAAAGTGCTTCTCGAAGGTGCCCACGACGGCGGCAGCGGCATGACGGCCGACCTCAACGCTGGAGGCGACCTGCCGACGACGCAGCCCTACGACGGCGCCGCGTACGCCGGCACGCCCCTCGCCTACGGCGGGAGCGAGCGCGTCCCCGTCGGCTTCTTTGACGACAACCCCGACGTGGTGGACTGGGTGCTGCTCGACCTGCGCACTGGTCCCAACGCTGCCGATAGGGTGGCCCGCCGCGCCGCGCTTCTCAAGACCGATGGCTCTATCGTCGATGTAGACGGCACGAGCGCGGTGAGCTTCCCGAGCGTCTCGGCCGGTGACTTCTACGTCGTGGTGCGGCACCGCAACCACCTCCCGGCCATGTCCGACGGCTTCGTGCAGGTGGCGGGCAATGCCCTCGCCATCGATTTCACTGATGGGCAGGCGGCGGGCTTCCAGCCAATGAAGGAAGTGGCTCCCGGCACGTTCGCCCTCTACAGCGGCGACGCCGATGCCGACGGGCAGGTACAGAACGACGACAAGAACGTTCAGTGGCGTAACCAGGTGGGCCAGTCCGGCTACCGCGCCGCCGACTTTAACCTAAACGGGCAGGTACAGAACGACGACAAGAACCTCTTCTGGCGGCCCAATTCCGGACGAGGTACCCTCATTGACCAGTAAATCCAGCGCACCCCTCGCTTACCGAACAATCATCCACCCAAACCGAGCCTTCGCCATGAAACGCCAACTCCTTTCCACCGCGTTGCTGATGGCCCTCCTGCTGCTCGTCGCCCTCCCGGCGCGCGCTCAGAGCGCCATCAGCTTCGAATTCGCCAACGTGCAGACCTCCGCCTCCGGCCTCAGCTTCGACGTCGTCGCCACGGCGGCAGCGGGCGCCAAGCTAGGCGACAGCCAGGTCTACCTCGATTACAGCGACGCCTTCGGCACGCTCGTCAACGAAAACGGGCGCCTCTCGGCTTCCCTCGGCGCGGCCCTGGCCGGCTCGGGCAAATACTACGAAAACGTCCTCGTCAACGACAACGACGCGCAGCGCGTGAGCCTCGTGGCCGAGTACGTCGGCGAGCCGGGCGAAGGGCTCTCCTTCGCCGAGGGCGGCCTGACGCTCTTCCACGTCACGCTCGACGCCGTCGGCGGTGTGGCCGACGCGTCGGTCTCCTTCGATGAGGGCCTGATGGAAGGCCAGCAGTTCTCCGATGACTTCGCCACCACCCTCGGCGACGTGCTGGCAGTGGATCTGCTCGATGTGAGCCTGCCGCTTGCCCTCGCCCCGCTCGTGCAGGCCGCCCCCGTGGGCGATGGCTCCGTGAAGCTGACCTGGCCTCTCGAAGGCGCCCAGGCCCGCTTCCGCGTCGAGCACGCCGATGGTTTCGCAAGCGTTTTCTCGGAGGTAGGTCACTTGAGCGCCGAGGCGGCCAAGAGCAACCAGATGGAGTACGTCGTCGAAGGGTTGCCCTTCGGCACGCACCGCTTCCGCGTCGGGCATGAGACTGCCCAGGGACAGGTGCTTTACTCGGCTGAGGTCGAGGTGGAGGTAGAGATGGCCGAGCGGTTCATCCTGGAGCCGGCCTACCCGAACCCGTTCAACCCGCAGGCCACGATCCGCTTCGCCGTCAAAGAGGCGGAGCACGTGCGGGCGGAGCTCTACAACGCCCTCGGTCAGCGCGTGAAGGCGCTCTACGACGGCACGCCGGCGGCCAACACCTTCCATCAGGTGCAGATCGACGGGTCGGATCTGGCGAGCGGGCTCTACCTCGTCCGCGTGCAGGGCGCCTCGTTCGTGACCACGCAGCAGGTGATGTTGCTCAAGTAAGCCTCCGAAGCTCGGTGGAAAGGAAGGCGCGCTTTCTTGCCGGCCCGGCGTAGGGTCCGGGCCGGCAGGAGGGAGGCGGCCCGGCCTGCCGTATAACCTCCTTTTGCGAACCTGCGGTGCTGATGTCTCCTCGCTTCCATATCGTGCTGCTGTTGGTGGGCCTCATGGTGTTGTGGCCGGCAGGTATCGCGCAGGCGCAGACCGGCCTGGCGTTCTCGTTCGGCAACGTGCAGGAAACCCCCGACAGTCTCGCCTTCGACGTCCTCGTGACGGGCGCGGCGCCAGGCACCCGTCTCGGCGATACGCAGGTCTACCTGAATTACAACGAGGCGGCTTTTGGCGAGGCTGTTGCGTACCAGGGCAACCTCCGCGTGGATCTCGCGCCCGCCTTGCGCGACCACGGCCGCTATCGCCCGCCCGTGGTCAACGACAACACCGCCGCGCGCGTGAGCCTGACGATTGAGTATGTGGGGCGGCCCGGCGAAGGGCTGCCGCTCTCTTCCGATTTTGCCCTCGCGTTGATGCGTATCGTGCTTATCCGCACCGACGCCGACGCACCCG
>JAHEMB010000195.1 GCA_024643915.1 Rhodothermaceae bacterium
GCACGGCGACCTGGTTGGAGGTGGCCGCTTCGTGGGCTTCGAGGAGGGCGGTGAGGGTCTGCTCGGTCTGGGGCGAGAGCACCTCGGCGCGGTCCACCACGCGCCCCGTCAAAGGCGGCACAGCCTGCTGCGGCAGCAGCGTAAGAAACAGCGATATGAAAAGCAGGCTCATAAAGGATAAATGGCCCTGTCAAGCACCCTCACCTCGACTGGCACAGGTAACACCGCTTCATTTCTTCCCTCGAAACCGCACCTCGTCCGACAGCTCGTTCACGTCGTCCGACCGGAGGGCCACGCCAGCACCTTCGAGTAGCTCACCGCACATGCCGAACGCCTCGACGATACCCTCGGCAAGGTCGCCTTTCTTGATGCCGTCACGGATGCGCTCGACGACATGGACCCAGTCCTCCGGCTCCACCTGCTCGTTGATCCCGGCATCACCCAGCACCTCAATGCGGTGCTCGAAGAGGGAGACAAAAATGAGGATGCCGGTGCGGTCGCGCGTTTTGAAGACCTCCTCCTCGACGAAAGCCGCCATTGCCCCCAGGTGGACGTTGCGCGTCATCAGCGCCTGCCCGGCCAGCAGCCGTTTAAGGGGCGCCACGAAAGCGGTAAGGAGCGCGCCGAGCGTGGCTATGCCCAGCACCCAGAGGGCCGTGCCCCAGCCGGTGAAGAGCCAGCCCAGCCCCCACCCTTCGTAGAATTGGAAGATGAGAAGCGAGAGGCCGAGGGCCACCATCGCGCCGAGGGCCGCACCGCGCCACACAGCCACATCGTAGTCGCCGCTGCCGGGCACGATGAAGGGCACGATCTCGCCCGAGGTGCGCTGCTCAGCAGCCGCCACCGCCGCCTCAATGCGCGCCCGCTCTGTCTCCGAAAAAAGATCTTTCATCCCGGTAGGTCGCGTGAATCATAGCATCGCCAGGAAAGATACAGGATGCCCGCATCAATGTGTACCAGGAGGCAAAAGAAAACCCGACCGATCTTTGCGATCAGCCGGGTTCCCCTTTTCAAGGCTCCAACTACAGGCGTCTGGAGCTTGAGATTTAACACTCAATCGTCGTACCCGCGACGGCCCTTCCGGTACTTTCTTTTCTTCTGCTTGTATTTCTTGTGAGACTTGTACTTTTTGCCGCTTTTGTACTTCGTCTTGCCGTAATAATCTCTGTACGCCAGTTCCGAAAGGCCGTACGGCAGGTCCGCGTAGTACACCGAGCGCCAGCCCCGCCGGAAACGAGGCGACGCCTCCCACGCGCCATAACCGCGCCGGTAGAAGCGCCGCCCATCGAAGTAGTGCCCGGCATGGCCGACCACGACGTATACATCAAGGTCGCGATGGTAGCGGAGCGGGACACCGTCGTGGCGGTGCTTGTAGCGGTAGCCGTGGGCGGGCGCGTGTGGCGGCGGGCCCGTGCGGTGCGTGCGCGGCGCGCGTTGGCGGGGATACGGATCGGCGGGCCGCGTGTAGAGGCAGCCAGAGGCCGCAAGGGCGAAAGCGCACACCAAAAGCGGCACCGCTGTTCTCGTTAGTGAACGACGAAGCGTAGACAGGTCCATTTTTATACTACTGAAGGGGTTAGGAAGACGCGGACACCCCTGGAATTGCAACAACAATGCCGAGTCGGGGAATCGGGGAACCGGGGAATCGGGGAATCGAGGAATCGGGGAATCGGGGAATCTGGGAATCGAAGATAGGCTGCGACCACAGCGCGCGTCGATTACTTGCGTCAGTCGCGCTATGCGCTCGTCTCTTCGATACTTCGTTTCCTTAGCCCGACGCGCGCGCTCATTTCCTCGGTTGGTGGAGGCGGCGGGCCAGCAGGGCGTGGACGAGAAGGCTGAGGACCGAGAGGGCGATGGCGACGAGGACCAGCCGGAGCGCCGCCGCCTCCCCGCCGATCTGGTTGATACGCGTGAAGATGGCGAGCGGCACGGTGCGCGTGACGCCCGGAATGTTGCCCGCCACGACGATGGTCGCGCCAAACTCGCCGAGGGCCCGCCCGAAGGCCAGCACCACCCCCGCCGTGATGCCGCGCGCCGCCAGGGGCAGCGTCACGTACCTGAAGACGGCCCAGCGCCCGCCGCCGTACACGTAGACGGCCTCCTCCCACGCCGGGTCGATCTGCTCGAAGGCCACCCGCATGGGCTGGACGAGGAGAGGGAAGGCGACCACCGCCGCCGCGAGGGCCGCACCCAGCCAGGTAAACACCACCGGCATCCCTAGCGCCCCCAGCACACCGCCGAGCGGGCCGCGCGGGCCGAAGGCCAGCAGCAGCAGCAGCCCCGTCACCACAGGAGGCAGCACGAGCGGGAGCTGAATGAGGTTCTCTACGAGGAACGGGAAGGGGACGCGGCGCCGGGCGAGGGCGTACGCGAGAGCCAACCCCGGCAGCAGACTCAGCGCCACGGCGACGGCCGCCACGCGTAGCGACAACAGAATGATGGCCCACTCCTCCGGCGTCAGGATCATAGCACAGGGACCGGCTCGGCGGGAGGACGCGGGAGGAAGCCATAGCGCTGCCACAGCGCCGCCCGCGCCGGGGCCGTGGCGAAGCGGAGGAAGGCGGCGGCGGCCTCGGGGTGGGGTGCGCCGTGGAGCACCCCGGCGGCGTAGCGCACGTCGGGCCGGCAGGCTTCGGGCCATTCAAACAGTACCGCCACCTCCTGCTCCACGAGCGCGTCGGAGGCGTAGACGATACCCGCATCCGCCGCGCCGGTGCGGACCGCCAGGAGGGCCGCCCGCACGTCGAGCGCCGGGATGACGTGCGACGCCAGCCCTTCCCACAGGCCGGCACAGACCAACGCCTCTTTCGCGTAGATCCCGGCGGGCACGCTCTCCGGGTCTGCGAGGGCCAGGCGTTTCTTTTGCATCAGATCAGCAGGCGCTGTCAGGCGAGCGGACCCTTTCGGCCCCACCACCACGAGCCGGTTCTCGAGGGGCTCCACCACCGACCCGGCCACGCGTCCCTCTCCTTCCAGATACACCATCCACGCCACGCTCGCCGAGAAAAAGACGTCGGCCCGCGCCCCCTGGTCGATCTGCCGCGCCAGGAGCGACGTCGCTGCGAGGTTCAGCACCACGTCATAGTCCGGATAGACCGTTTCAAACGAGTCGGCGACGGCTCCGAGGGCGTCGGTAAGGGAGGCGGCGGCAAACACGACGACCGGTTGCCGCTCCGAGGCACGCTCCCCCCTACAGCCAGCCACGATGAAAATCAGCATCAGGAAAAGGCCGAAAAGGCTCCTGCGCCTTGACTCCATGTCCGTAGAGAAGCTCACTCTGCAATCCGCACTCCGCAATCCGTACTTCAAGAGTCTTGCTCCTGGCGGAGTTGGCGGATGGCCTCAAGGCGCGCCTCGGCCTCGCGGTACTGAGGCGACCCGGCGGCTACGAGGGTCTTCACCTTCTCGAACTGCTCCTCGGCTTTTTCGAGGCTGTTGATGAGCATCAGCATGTGGCCGTAGTTGAAGTTGGCCTGGACATGCGCGGGGTCAGTGTCCAGTACCTTCTTCACCTCTTCGACGGCCTTCATCGGCGTGTTCGAGTAGAGATAGGCCGTCGCCATGTCGGTGCGGACGTCGAGGTTGGCGGGCTGGTCTTCGAGCACACGCTCGTACGCCGCCACGGCGCGGGCGGCCACCTGGGCACGGCTCGCGTCCTGCACCGCCACCATCCAGTCGTAGAGTAGATCACCGGCGCGGCGCCAGGCCTCGGGCGTATCCTCGGCGCGGGCCATCTCTTCCTGCACGAGCGCAGCGCGATCGAACCGTCCGGCGCCAAGGAAGAGGCCGATCAGCTCCCGCCGCTTTTCTATCCGGGCCTCTCCCGTCGCCGCCTCGATCTCCGCTTCGAGCGCCGCCGCCTGCTCCTCGATCTGCGGCGGGAGCGCCTCTTGCTCGATGGGCGCGGGGGACTGCGCCGCGCTGGCGGCCGAGGCCGGGGCGCCCGTATTGGCTCGCAGATCACTGCTAAGGGCCGAGACGACGTAGAGCACGACGACGATGAGCAACCCCGCCCCGATGATAAGGGCCGCCTGCCGCTTCACGTCGCCTTGGCTGCGCTCGGGGGCGGGTGCGCCGGGGCCGGCCTGGGCCGAGGCAGTCTGACGGGGAGAAGGGAGATCGGCCAGGGGCGCAACAGGCCGGGCCGCTACCGCCTGGTCCTGCAAGCGCGCGCCGCACATGCTGCAGAACCGCGCGCCCGGCGGGCTCTGCCAGCCGCACTGGTTGCAGAAGGCACCGCCCGCAGCGACGCCTGCTGGTGGCTCAGTATCGACAACCGACACTTCGGAGGTCAACTCATCCGGCGCCGTAGCCTCGGCTACAGCGGTGCCACAGAGGTCGCACACGTCGGCGCCCTCGGGGAGCGCGGCGCCGCAACCTTCACAACTTTGCGTACTCAAAAGGGCCATCAGTCTTCTATCCTTTCCTGCATCGCGGCATCCACGGCATCACGGAACTCGCGGGACGCTTTGAAGACGGGCACATAGCGCGCCTCGACCTCGATCTTCTCTTTGGTCTGCGGGTTGAGCGCGGTGCGCGCGGCGCGGCGCCGTACCTTGAACGAGCCGAAACCACGGATGTCGATGGCGTGGCCTTCTTCGAGGGCCTGCATAACCGTCGTAAAGAAGCCGTTGACGACGGCCTCTGTTTCGATCTTGGTCAGTCCTGTTCCGGTAGCGATGCGGTCGATAATGTCTGCCTTGGTCACGGCCGTTGGGTGGGTGAATAGTAAGGGACGGGCGTAACGTGGAGGTAACGCCTAAACGCTCCGCTCCCTTGCATGATTCCGGCTGCGGCAGGTTTCGCGTTTCGTTCGCCTTCGCCGCCGCGCTCCGTCAAACCGCATCGCGCCCGGGATCAGAAACAATCGCGGCTTTTGCTTCTATCACGCCCTGATCAAACACGGAGTAGGATGATGCTTGACAGGCGGTTTCTTCTCTTGGCCTTCACCCTGTCGCTTTTTGCCCCGGCGGTGTTCGGGCAGGCGACGGCGGACTGGCAGCAGCGCGTGCGCTATGAGATGGACGTGACGCTGCACCCGGAGCGCCACCGGCTCGACGGCTTCCAGCGGCTCACCTACCACAACAACGCGCCGGACACCCTCCGGCAGGTCTTTTACCACCTCTACTTCAACGCCTTCCAGCCCGGCTCGATGATGGCGGAGCGCAACCGCCACCTGCCCGACCCCGACCCGCGCATCGTCCCGCGTATCTGGGAGCTGGGTCCGGAGGAGATCGGTTTCCACGAGGTCCTCTCGTTGCAGCAGGACGAGCGGCCGCTTTCCTTCGAGATCCACGAGACGGTGATGCGCGTGGACCTGGCCGCGCCCATCCCGCCCGGCGATTCGACGGTTTTCGCGATGCGGTTCCGCTCGCAGGTGCCGTTGCAGACGCGGCGCAGCGGGCGCGACAGCAGGGAGGGCATCGCCTACTCGATGACGCAGTGGTACCCGAAGATGGCGGCCTACGACGCGCGCGGCTGGCACCCTGACCCCTATGTGGGGCGGGAGTTCTACGCCCCCTTCGGCACGTTCGACGTGCGGCTGCGGCTGCCGGCCCGCTTCGTCGTCGGCGCCACCGGCGTTTTGCAAAACCCCGACGAGATCGGCTACGGCTACGGCGCCGACACCACCAACGTGGTCGCCTCGAACGGAGCCGACACGCTCGCCTGGCATTTCTACGCGGAGAACGTCCACGACTTCGCCTGGGCCGCCGACCCCGAGTACATCCATGAATCGTTCGACGCCGACGGCATCACGATCCACCTGCTCTACGAGCCAGAGGTGGCCGGGACGTGGACGCGCCTGCGCGGCGCTTTGCCGGGCCTCGTTGCTGCTTTCAACGAGCGCTTCGGGCGGTATCCGTACCCGCAGTTCACCGTGGCACAGGCCGGCGACGGCGGCATGGAGTACCCGATGATGACCCTCGTGAGCGGCTTCGCCGGGCCGGGCCGGCCCCGGTCGTTCGGCTCCGTCCTGGGCACCACCGCGCACGAATTCGGCCACATGTGGTATTACGGCGTCCTCGGCTCCAACGAGGCCGACTTCGCCTGGATGGACGAAGGCTTCGCCACCTACGCTTCGACCGAAGCCCTGGCAGCGATGCAGGGGCGCCCGGCGAGCCATCTTGGAAGCGCCATCGGCTTCCTCCGGCAGCAGCACCTCGGCCTGCAAGAGCGCACCAATACCCCCGCCGACTGGTTCACCACCAATACCGGCTACTCCATTGCCTCCTACACGGTGGGTAGCCTCATGGCGGACATGCTCGGCTACGTCGTCTCGGACTCCCTGCGAGACCGCTGGCTGCACGAATACTTCGAGCGCTTCAAATTCCGCCACCCCGACCCGCTCGACGTAGAGAAGGTGGCCGAGGACGTGAGCGGGCTGCGGCTGGACTGGTTCTTCGAGCAGTTCGCCAACACCACGCGCCGCCTCGACTACGCCGTGGAGGACCTCGACCAGGAACGGACGCAGGACGGCACCCGCATCACCCTCGTGCTGGAGCGCGAGGAGGAGTTGGTGATGCCGCTCGACGTGCGGCTGACGCTCGAAGACGGCACGACGCAATGGGTCCACATCCCCCTCGACCTGACGCAGGGCCACAAGCCGGTGCCGGCGGGCTGGATCGTGGCCGCGCCCTGGCCCTGGACCTTCCCCCGCTACACACTCACGCTCACCCTCCCCCAACGTGTCGCGCGCGCAGAGATCGACCCGTTCCTGCGGATGCCCGACGAGAACCGGCTGAACAACACCACCGGCTTCCCCCTCACGGCGCGCTTCCTGCACGCCCCCGGGCAGAGCTGGTCGCGCTACAGCGTCGGCTACCGCCCCCTGGCGCAGTACGCCTACGACTTCGGCCCGGCGGTGGGCTTTCAGGTACGCGGGCAA
>JAHEMB010000196.1 GCA_024643915.1 Rhodothermaceae bacterium
GTGAGGAGGGTCAGCAGGCCGGCGAAGCGGCACAGGGTTGTGAGAAAGAGGCTGGAGGCGGGCGTCATCTGGTATCGTTGCATAGCGTGACCTCGTTCGGTTGGTAAGCGATAGCAGCGCGACAAATGCTGCCCTTCACCTCTTCACGCAGCACCGGATAGGAAAAGTGATAAGGGGGGTGCACTTTTTTTTCTGGAACGCTATTTTTGTCCTGAAGGAAAGCGAGGGGCACTGTCCTTCACGAGGAGTGAGCGAGGATGGAGGCAGCATGCACGCGGCGCGTGGCGACATTACCCACCTGCTGGTTGATCTGACGGGAGGCGACGAAGGCGCGGTGGATGCCCTCATGCCGCACGTCTACGAGGAGATGCGCGCGCTGGCCCGCCGGCAGCTCCGGGGCGAGCGGGCCGGGCACACGCTCAACACCACCGCGCTCGTCCACGAAGCCTACCTCAAGCTGGTGCGGCAGGAGGACGTGACGTGGCAGAACCGCGCCCACTTCTTCGGCATCGCCGCGCTCGCCATGCGGCGCATCCTCATCAACTACGCCAACAAGCGCCTGGCCGACAAACGCGGTGGCGGTGAGGCCGTCGCCACGTTCGACGAAGGGTTCATGGGCGGCGCCACCCGCGCCGAAGAACTCGTCGCCCTCGATGAAGCCCTCACCCGACTCGAAATCCTCAGCGCGCGCCAGAGCAAGGTGGTGACGATGCGCTTCTTCGGCGGGATGACGCAGGAGGAGATTGCCGAGGTGCTGGAGGTGTCGGTGCCCACCGTCCGGCGAGACTGGCGCATCGCGCGGGCCTGGCTCAGCCGCGAACTGGGCACGTCCGGCGGAGAGGCGCCCCGAGACGACGCATAGGTTCGGCATTGGACCACGTTATCACTTTCACCGCGATTCTCTGCGTTCTATGATAGACCGTGGCGCCGAGTCGGACGGAAGACATCGTGCAGCCTGCTTTTCTTTTTGTCCAAAGTGGATGTGCCAATGAGCGCCGACTATTGGAACAAGGCGCAAGCGCTTTTCGAAGCCGCCCTCGACCTCGATGAAGCCGAGCGTGCCCCATTCATTGACAATGCCTGCAAGGGAGACGACGCCCTCCGCCGCGACGTGCTTTCCCTCCTCGAAGCCGACGCCGGCGCCCACAGCCTCCTCGACGGCGTGGCCCTGGAGGCCGTCGATCTCGAAGACGCTTTTTCGTTCGAGGGGCAGCAGGTGGGGCCGTACCGGCTCCTGCGCCGCATCGGCCAGGGCGGCATGGGCGCCGTCTACCTCGCCGAGCGCGTCGACGGGCAGTTCGAGCAGCGCGTGGCCCTCAAGCTCATCAAGCGCGGCATGGACTCGGAGCAGATCCTCCGCCGCTTCCAGAGCGAGCGCCAGATCCTCGCCCGCCTCGAACACCCCAACATCGCCCGCCTCCTCGACGGCGGCCTGACGGACGACGGCCGGCCCTACTTCGCGATGGAGTACGTCGAGGGCGAGCCCATCGACCAATACTGCGATGCGCGCCGGCTGCGTATCGACGAACGCCTCGAACTCTTCGTGACGGTCTGCAAGGCGGTCCTACACGCCCACGCCCGCCTCGTGGTGCACCGCGACCTCAAGCCGGAGAACATCCTCGTGGCGGAAGACGAGGCGGGCCGTCCCGTTGTGAAGCTGCTCGACTTCGGCATCGCCAAATTGCTCGAAGACGAGGACGAGGGGCTGACGCGGACAGGCATGGCGGTGATGACGCCGGCCTACGCCAGCCCGGAGCAGGTGCGCGGCGAGGTGGTCTCGACCTCTACCGACATCTATTCGCTTGGGGTCGTGCTCTACGAACTCCTGACGGGCCTGCGCCCGTACGAGGTCACGAGCGGCAGCCCAGCGGCGGCGCAGGCGATTGTTACGGCGGAGCCGGAGCGGCCCTCGACAGCGGTGAGCAAAGCCACTTCGGCGGACGAAAGCCTGAGCCAGTTGCGGGGCATGCAGCCGGAACGACTGAGGCGGCGATTGTCCGGGGATCTGGACGTGATCTGTCTGAAGGCGCTGCGGAAAGAGCCGGAGCGGCGCTACGGGTCGGTGGAGGCGTTGGAGGACGACCTCCACCGTCACCTGACGGGCCTGCCGGTGGCGGCGCGGGCGGATACCTTGGGCTATCGTATGCAGAAGTTTGTCGCGCGGCATCGCTTGGGCGTCGGGGCGACGGCAGCAGGCTTCGCGCTGATCGCGACGCTGGTGACGTTCTACACGGTGCAGTTGCAGCAGGAGCGCGACCGGGCGCAACGCGAAGCCGAAAAGACCGAGCAGGTGGCATCCTTTCTAAGGAGTATCTTTGAGGTGTCCGACCCGTCGGTGTCCAAGGGAGAGACCGTGACTGCGCGGGAATTGCTTGACGAGGGTGCCCGCCGGGCGGAGGAGCTTACAGGTCAACCGACCGTCCAGGCTCAGATGTTGCATGTTATTGGGACCGTGTATCACAGTCTCGGCCTCTTCGACGCGGCCCTGCCTTTCCTGGAACGAGCGCTCGCGATCCGTAGCGATTTGTACGTTGCCAATCATCCCGACGTGGCAGCCAGCAAACTCGGTCTTGCCCGTGTGCACGAAGCACGGGGCGACTATGAGGCAGCCGAGCGCCTCCTGCATGATATCTTGAGCATACGGGGTCGTGTGATAAGTGAGGAAGATTTGGGGCGGGCGGAAGTGCTTGATGACCTCGGCTGGATACGGTATCGGAAAGGTGACTATGAGGGCGCCCAGGCCGCTTACGAAAAATCACTAGCCCGGCGGCGTGAATTCGGGAGCAGCGACAAGCCGGCGGAGGCTCAGAGCCTCAACAATCTGGCAAAAGTGCAACACGCCCTGGGAGACTATGAGACGGCAGAAGCGCTCTACCGGCAAGCCCTTACGCTCAATCGTGAGGCGTTGGGAGAAAAGGATCGAGAAGTGGCTACCAACATCAGTGACCTTGCCAACCTGCTGAATACCATAGGGCAGTACAATGAAGCTGAAAAGCTTCACCGGCAGGCGCTTGCCCTTCGTCGCGAGTTGCTGGGACCGGACCACCCGCACGTGACGTCCAGCATGAACAGCCTTGCCGTACTGCTTCATACACTGCACAGATATGATGAAGCCGAGCCGCTTTTCCGAGAAGCGCTGGCACTACGGCAGCAACGACTCGGGACCGAGCACCCGCAGGTAGCCGTGCCCCTGACCGGCCTTGCAGCACTCCTGCGCGATAAAGGCAATCTGCAAGAGGCGGAGCACCTGTTTCGGCAGTCCCTCGACCTGCACCGCAAGACGCTGCCGGCAGGGCATGTCCACATCGCGCATCCGCTGTACGGCCTGGGTGCACTTCTCACCGAAAAGGGCGCACCGGAGCAGGCACAGCCGTATCTACGAGAAGCCTATACGATCAGACGGCAGGCATTACCGGAAGGACACTGGCGGATTGCGCAGGCTGCCGGGGCCCTGGGGGCCTGCCTCGCCGATCTCGGACGCTACGATGCTGCAGAACCCTATTTACTGGAGAGCTACCAAATCTTTCGGGCCCAACGCGGGGCCGATCACCATATGACGCAGCTGGCACTTAGTCGGCTCGTTGCTGCCTACGGAGCTTGGGATCGAACTGAAAAGGCAGCCACTTATCAAGCCTTACTAACTGCCACTGCTGAAGAGAAAACGCATAAGTAGAACTCAGCTTATTGCCATCATCCTCGAGACATTGCTTGGCGCGCCAGGAACACGAAACAGGGGAGGGCGAGAGGACAGTACATAAGGCGCATGCTAAAGCGGTCTGGGGAGAGTGTAGGCTCGCAGTGACCACCTTTCAACCGCCCTCAGAGAGCCGCTTCAGCTCCCAGTCCTGGAACCGGATCAGGTCTTTCTGAATGGCGCTAATGACAGCTGTGAGGACGGCCACGTCATCGACGAAACCGATGCCGAGGAGGGCGTCGGGGATGACATCGACGGGGTTGACAAAGTAGATGAGCGCGGCGACGGCGTAGAGGACGGAGCGCCACGGGATACCCCGGTATTGCTTCGTGCCCCAGGCTTTCGTCAGTCGCAGCAGCACACGCACGTCCTGGCTGACTTTGCTGACGGCGTCTTCGTTCTTCGCCAGCTTCTTGTAGGCATCGCGCACGAGGACGAACAGGCGCGCGCGGCGTTTCAGCACTTTTTGCGCGGCGTTGCGGGCGATGCCGAAAGCTTTGCGCTGTTTGAGGGTGAGTTGGGCCTCGGGAGTTGCTTCCATCGAACTCAAGATTACTTCAACAGGGTCTCGTTCATGGACCGCCACCGTTGCCGCCCGGTTCCTTACTGCTGCTGCGTTGTGGCGAACTGCGTTCCGAGACGGCGGCACAGGATTTCCAGAAAATGCTGGTCCGTCTCGTTGAAGGCGTCGGGGTCGTCGGAATCGACGTCGAGGACGGCGAGGAGGCGACCCTCGGGCGTGAGAACGGGCACGACGATTTCGGAGCGCGTGCTGGAAGAGCAAGCAATGTGGCCGGGGAACGCCTCGACGTCGGGGATGAGCTGCGTCTGCCGCGTGCGGGCCGCCGCGCCGCACACGCCCCGGTCGAACGCGATGCGCAGGCACCCGTGCCCGCCCTGGTACGGTCCGATCACGAGGAGATCCTCCGACACGGCCCGGTAAAAGCCCGTCCAGTGGAAATAGTTGAAGGCGCCGTGTAACTCGCAGGCCACCGTCGCCATCGCCGCGATCCAGTCGTCTTCGCCTTCGAGGAGGGCGTCGATGCGGCGGAGCACGTCTTCGTAGCGCGCGGCCCGCGTCTCGGCCGTCACCAGCGTCGTTTCTGTCATCAGCTACGCCTCGATCTTCACGCCGCGCCAGAAAGCAACGTGGTCCTTGATCTGTTTGGCGGCATCCTTCGGTTGGGGATAATACCACGCCGCGCCGGGGTTGCGCTCGCCCTCGACCACTACATCGTAGTAGCTCGCAAGGCCCTTCCAGGGGCAGGTCGTATGTTTATTACTCTCCTCGAAATACGCTTTATTAATCGCATCAGGGGGGAAATAGTGGTTGCCTTCAACGACGATGGTCTCGTCGCTTTCAGCCAGCACGGCGTCGTTCCAGATGGCTTTCATAGCGGACTCCTTTCTGTTCCGATCGTGATGCTTGTCGTACCAACTATTGGGCGAAAGGATTCTATTTCACGCGCAACAGGGGCGCCAGCATCGCCAGCACGAGAACCGAGCGGGCGGCCCAGGTGAGGGTGCGCAGCCAGTTGGTGCGGACCAGCCGTCGGTGGGCGGCCGCGTCGAAGCCGGTGCGGAGGGCGTCGTGGAGGGGCACCTGGAGAAAGGCCGTACTGAGCCAGATGACGCCGACGAGCGCCAGCCCCAGCCATACCTGCCAGGTGGGCATCATTGCCGGTTGCCAGAAGACGAGCGCGAGAGCCGTCAGCAACTCTATCGTCATCGTCGGAAACACGATGTAGGTGATCTGGCGCATGTGCGCCGTCTGATAGGCCGCGAACCCATCCTCCCCGACTTTGCTGAAAAGGGGATAGTGAACGACCTGGACAATGAGGATCACGCCGAACATGACGAGTGTCGCTGCCGCGTGGGTGAGTAAGAGTGCTTCCATGGGTAGATTTCCTGGCTACTGAGATCGCTGCGGACGCGCCCGCCGAGGCTATCGGATGCCTCCCAAAGCTCACAGGATCTCCTATACCGGTGTAGCTACTGTCCCCAAAAGATCAGCCATGCATTGGCGAAGGTGTAGCGGTGGAAGCGGCCTGCGAGAGGGTGCGCCCGAGCTGGTGCCGGATCGCAGCTTCGAGGTCGGAGTAGAGAAAAGCGTAGCCGGATTGCAGCAGGGCTTCCGGGATGACGCGCGTGCTCGCGAGCAGGGTTTCGTCCGCCACCTCGCCGAGCGCCAGCCGAAGGAGTTGCGGCGGCACGTTGAAGAAAGCCGGCCGCCCGAGCACACCGGCCAACGTTCTGACATACGTCTGCATGGTCACCGGCTCGGGGGCGGTGAAGTTAAACGGACCGTCCAACTCGTTCGTCAGGAGGTGGTAAATGCCCTGCAAAACGTCGTCCAGGGCGATCCAACTCACATACTGATCGGGAGCGCCGGGCCGCCCGCCCAGGCTCAGCCGGAACGCCGGCAGCATGGCCCGGAGGGCGCCGCCCTGTGGGCTCAGGACGAGGCCGATCCGCATCTGGGCGGTCCGGATGCCGGCGTCGGTGGCTGCCTCCGTCGCCGCTTCCCAGTCGCGTGTCACTTCGGACAAAAAGGCGCCTTCGGCGGGGGCGGCGGATTCGGTGAGGCGTTCCGCGCCCCGGTCGCCGTAGAAGCCGATGGCAGAGGCGGTGAGAAAGGCCGGCGGCGGGTTCTCCAGCTTTGCGAGCGTCTCACTCAGGAAGCGGGTGCCGTTGACGCGGCTTCCGTAGATCCGCATCTTCTTCTCCGCGCTCCACCGCAGGGCAAAGACTGGCTCCCCGGCCAGGTGGACCACGGCGTCCAGGCCCTCCAGCCTCTCCGCCTCGACCTCGCCCGTCTTGTGGTTCCAGTAGATCGCGTCGGCCTCCTTGCTCGGTTTGCGAACAAGGCGGAAGACGTCGTGCCCGCCCGCCGTGAGGAAGGGCACCAGGGTGGAGCCGATCAGCCCCGAAGCGCCGCTGACGGCGATCCGCAGCGGACGCCCCGGGTGGTAGCGCCGGTGCGCCGCCAGATCCTGCTGCGTGATGCGGTGCCGGTACGCGAACTGTTGCTCGATCTGCCGCCGGGCGGTAGTGGCCCCGAGGTCGCCCAGCTTTCCGAAAGGCAGTGCGTATTCGATGTGATCGATGAGGCGGGAGGCGTCCGGGCCTTCGGGCTCCATGCGGTGCGTGTGCGCCCAGTGCTTGAACGGCCCTTTCACCTG
>JAHEMB010000197.1 GCA_024643915.1 Rhodothermaceae bacterium
CGAAACCGTTCAGTTCGGGATCCCGCTCATAGCGGAGCTCTCCCTCCTCGCCCGTAACGGTGACATTTCGCGCTTCGGCTTCGGCGATGTTGATCGTTACGGTGCTGTCGATGACGACGTCGTCGCTCGCCGTGGGCACGGCTCCGGTAGACCACGTGTTCGGGTCATCCCAGTTGCCGGCGTCCGCAACGGTGATCTGAGCGTGAGCGGCGCCAACCATTGCGAAGGCGAGAATGAACGTAATACTCCAGAGGCGGTATCGGTGGGCCATGGTACTGTGGGTTTTGAGCGGAGAATGACGGAAGCGCTTACAGATAAGGAGCTAGATCCCCTTATCAGACATCATACAAAGCAATATAGCGATTTGTAACATGTCATACAAGATGGGTTGCAAATTTATTGCCGATCAAATGCTACAAATGAACCGCCCCCTTTATCCCTTCTGCCCGTTGCTGCGCGCTTCGGCCGAAAGCATCTGCTGGATGTGCTTCTCTGCCACTTGCAAGTGCCGGGCCATCCGCTCATGCGCCGCCTTGGCATCGCGGTCCAAAATAGCCTCTACGATCGCAGTGTGCCACTCCACGGCGGACTCGTGCGCATCGTCCACCGCATAGTAGACGCCGGTCTTGATCTTCGGCATGAGTTGCTGGATGGGGTGGATGAGGAGCGGCATCATCGGGTTGTGGGTCGCCTCAGCGATGAGCACGTGGAACTCCATGTCCAGCTTCGAAAGCTTCTCGAAGGGGTGCTCGCATGCCTTCAGCATGTCAAGGTTGGCGACGATCCGCTCCGCGTCCTCCTCCGTGTGTCGCCGCGCCGCTTCTGCAGCAATCGGGGGCTCGATGAGTTGGCGTGCATGGACCACGTCGAGCGCATGATTCGCCCCCCTGTTCAAGTGGAGGTAGAGCGCCATAGGGTCCGATACGGAGGCCACCGAAGGGGTAGCCACGAAAATGCCCCGCCCTTTTTCGATACGAACGAGACGCCGGGCCGAAAGCATGCGCAACGCCTCCCGCATCACCGTCCGGCTTACACCGAACTGTTTGCAGAGCTCCATCTCGGAGGGGAGCTTGTCTCCTATGGCGAAGCGACCATCTGCGATGGCCGCCTCGATCTTCTCCTCAACCTTATGGCTAAGCAGTTGACTCGTACCGACGGACTTAAACATGTCGCTCAGGGAAACCGGCAGGTTGTACGACATGTGCTACCATACATCTGATCAATTTGATCCTGTGCAGCGTTTTCCCGAGCGGTGAAGCGGCTCATAACCCGAAGAGGCGAGGCAGCCAGAGCGTCAGCTCGGGCACGAACGTCACCACCAGGAGGGCAAGCAGGAGGGCAATGTACAGGGGTAGGAGCGGGCGCACGATCTCGCTTACCGACACGCCGGCCACCCCGCACCCGGCGAAGAGCACCGTGCCTACCGGCGGCGTGCACAGCCCGATGCACAAGTTCACCACCATGAGAATCCCAAAGTGCACGGGGTCCACGCCCATCTCTATCGCCACCGGGAGAAAGATGGGGGTGAAGATCAGGATGGCAGGCGTCATGTCCATGAACGTACCGACCACGAGCAGCATCACGTTGACGAGCAGCAGCAGCACGATTGGGCTTTCACTCACGGCGACGAGGGCTTCGCCTACCTCTTGCGGGATCCGCTCGAACGAGAGCGCCCAGGACAGCGCCATGCTCGTGGCGATGAGGAGCATCACGACGGCGGTGGTCACGACCGAGTCCAACAGCACGTCGAAGAGCTCGCGCGCCTGGATCTCGCGGTAGATCACGACGGAGAGGATGAGCGCGTAGAGGACGGCGATGGCGGCAGCCTCGGTCGCGGTGAAGATGCCCGCCACAATGCCCCCGATCACGACGATGATGAGCCCGAGGCTCGGCAGGGCATCAAGAAGGCGGCGGCCTACTTCCCGGAGCGGCACGCGCTCGTCCGTAGCGAAGCCTCGGCGGTGGGCGAGGACCCCGGCCACCACCATGAGGGCCAGCCCCATGAGCAGGCCGGGCAGGTAACCCGCCACGAAGAGCGCCGCCACCGAGACCCCGCCCGAGGCGAGGGAGTAGATGATCAGGACGTTGCTCGGGGGGATGACCAATCCGGTCGTGGCGCTCGTGACGTTGACCGCCGCGCTGTAGCCGGGACTGTACCCGCTCTTGACCATCCGGGGGTGCATCACCCCCCCGATGGCGACAGCGGCGGCGATGGCGCTCCCGCTGATGGCGCCGAAGAGCATGCACGCAATGACGTTGACGAAGGCGAGCCCACCGGGCAGGCTCCCCACGAGCGCCCGTGCCAGAGCGATGAGACGATGCGCGATGCCGCCGCGCCCCATGAGGTTGCCGGCTAAGATGAAGAACGGGATGGCGAGGAGGGTGAACGAATCGAGTCCCGTCGCCACGCGCTGCGACACGGTGCTGACGGCTGGCAGGAAATCCACCATCACAAACATCGAGAAGAGCGTAGCGAGCCCGATGCAGAAGGCGACGGGCACGTCGAGCGCGAGCAGCACGAGAAACGTGATGAGAAGAACGGCGACAGCGAGGGCCATGCGTGGCGGAGGATCAGGTGCGAAAAAGGGAGCCGGCTAGTCGATCAGGTGGGAGATGTCGGGTTGCCCTATCAGGGCGTCAGGGTCTTCCCCGCGGTGCAGCTCGGCGGCGGCCACAGCCGCATAAAAAGCCATGAGCAGGCCACTGATCGGGAGGACGAGGTAGACGTACCCGACGGGGACGCGGAGCGCGGCCGAGATCTGCTCCAGCGCCAGCGTAACGTACACGATGCGAATCCCGCCCCCTACGAGCACGAAGAGGGCGAAGAGGGCTACGGAAACGAGCCCCACGTAGGCGGCGGTACGACGCCCACGCGGCTTCATCGACCGGACGAGGATATCGATGCCGAGGTGAGCTTTGCGGCGCAGGGCGTAGGCCGCCCCGATGAGCGAGATCCAGATGAGGAGATAGCTGGCCAGCTCCTCGGTAATGGAGCTGGGGTCGTTCAGCAGGTAGCGCGTCGCCACCTGCCACGACACCACGATCACCATCACCCCCATCAGCCCGACGAGGCCAACTTCCACCACACGGTCTACGAACGCGACGAGCTTTTTCATCAGGGTTGGCGATCGGCTTCTGGGATGGGGATTTCTTCGGGAGCAGGCTCGGGCGCGGCGGCGAGGGCGCGGATCCGGTCCGCCCACGTCCCGAGCGCGGTGCCGGCCAGTTCTTCGTAGAGCGGCGTAACCGCTTCACGGAAGGGGGCCTTATCCGGGCGGATCACCGTGACGCCGGCCGCCTCGACGGCGGCGAGAGCGTCCTCCGTCGCCTCCACCCACAGGGCCCGCTGGTGCGTGACGGACGCTTCGATGGCCTCCTCGACCCACGCTTGCTGCTGCGCCGAGAGCTGGTTCCATCGCCACGTCGAGATGAGGAGGACGTCGGGCGGGGCGGAGTGCTCGTCGAGCACGTAGGTGTCGCTGACTTCGTAGTGTTTGGAGCCGAAGAAGTTGGGCGGGTTGTTCTCCGCGCCATCCACTACGCCCTGTTGAAGCGCCGTGTAGACCTCTCCGTAAGCGAGCGGTGTTGCATTGGCCCCGAGGAGGTTGACCGTGCGAATCGAAAGGTTGCTCCGCATGACGCGGATTTTCTTCCCGTCGAGTTCGTCGGGGGACGCACCGTCGCCCGCTCGGAGATAGAAGGAGCGGAAGCCGGCATCGTAATAGCACAGCCCCCGGACGCGGTACGGCTCCCCCGCCAGCAGAATTTCCTTCCCGATGGGTCCGCCGAGCACCCGCCACAGGTGCTCCGAATCGTCGAAGAGGTAGGGCAGGCTGAAGACGCCCATCTCCGGGACGAAGTTTTCGACGACGGCTGCGGAGACTTTGGCGAGGTCGAGCGTGCCGAGTTGGAGGAGTTCGATCGTCTCGCGCTCGGAACCGAGCTGGCTGCTGGGATAGATCTCGACCCGCATGGTGCCGCCTGAGCGTGCTTCGAGCTGCTCGCCAAAGTGGGCCATGCCGAGGTGCACGGGGTGGTCCATGCCGAGCACGTGCGCAAGACGCAAGACGACGACGTCTTCATCCGCCGCACAGCCGGTAAGCGCGACGAGGAAGAGAAGGGCGAGGACCGGGCGGGGTGTCTTCATCGGAGCACCGTCCCCCGGACGTAGGCGCGAGCACGACCCGCCACGACCTCGATAAAGTAGATCCCTGACGGCAGGCCGCCGGCCAACGCTTCCGCGTTCCACGCCACCTCCGACGTCCCGCGCGGTCGGTAGCCATCGGCCAGCATGGCGATGCGGCGACCTAGCAGGTCGTAGGCAGCTACACGCACGTGCCCCGCTTCAGCGAGGGAGAGGCGCAGGTGCGTCAGGCCGCGTGAGGGATTGGGATAGGGTCCCTCGATTGAGAATCCCTGCCGGGCATCGTCTGTCGGCTCCGTCGCCGTCGTCGCACTCGTCTCGACGACAACTTCGCCGACCTTGCTGAGGGTGTTGCCGTCTATGCTGAAGCGCACGCGCCCATCGCCGAGATCCTCATAGACGAGCGGCTGCCCGTCCAGGGTGACGGCGGTGGGAGCAGACGCGTGAAGCAATTGCAGGGTGACGTCCGCCGCGTCTGCGAAAGGCGCGATGTGAAGGGTCTGACGCGCGGCTTTGGAGCGGTCCGCCGCAGCAGTAATCGAGGCAGTCGCGCTCAACAGGTCCACCCCGTCCCAGCGCACCACCTGCCCCTCCGTGACGGCGAACCGGAACACCGAATCGTCCTCCCGCCCGACCCAGGCGAAGGCGGCGTCGGTGCCGAGCGGACCGGCCGTGCGGAAGGCAGGGTCGCGCTGGACGGCCACGTTGGTCACGGCGCCCTCGCTTTCGACGATTTCCGCGCTGACGATGCCGTCGCCGCTGAGATCGATGACGCCGGGGGGCGCCCCACCCGACGGGGTAGGATAGAGCACGTGGAGGAAGACGGGCGCCGTGGCGGTCTGCCGGACGGAGACGTACGTCTGCGGCTCCTCGTGCGCCCAGTACAGACTCGTCCACCCGCTCGTCTCGTCCACGATCAGGGGCGCGTTGCCGACGAAGGCGGCGTGGAGGGCGCCGCCCTCCCCGTAGGCGTCGTCGGGGGCCGTCCACGTCATCCGGGTGCCTTCACGGGTAAAGGCCCCTCTGCCGTGTAGATGAACCTGGTAGCTGGCCGTGTTCGCCGACGTGCCGATGTCGTAGACCACCCAGAATCGTTCGTTCGGGAAGGCGATGCCGCGCCGGACCTCGGCGCCCGCCGCCACGCCGTTGCTCCGTGCCTCCATCTCGGCGAAGTCGTACCCGGGCGTGTCGAGCGCGTGCCGAAGGCGCGGTCCCTCGTTCCGGGCATTGCTGTAGTCGACGAGGGGGAAGCCGTTGACGGTCACGGTGTTGTGTGCGTGGGGGGAGGTATACCAGGTACGGCGGTCATCGCTGAAGCCGGCAGGGCCGTATCCGGCATCGGTGGCGAGAGGGGTGCCCTGGGCGTCTAACACGTAGGCCAGATGGTCCGGATGGTCGTGGTTATCGGCCGAGGCGACGCCGTGCAGAAGGAGATAGCGGGCATCCGGGTCGTCCCAGCCGCTGCGGAACGCTACCTGTCCGCTCTCGACGAACTGGGTGGGCGAGACGTCCGGCGCCGTCGCGGGGAGGTCGGCATTCCACGTCAGCAGCACGTCGATCTCCCAGGTGACGTCGTTCGTGGCGCCGGTGTAGTTGTGCGTAAAGAAGGTCGTCGTCTGCCAGTTCCACTGGAGGAGTTCGCCGAGCGGGGCTGTGCTGTGCAGGGCCGTGGGGGCGTTGAGATAGGCGGCGGCGACGGTGTGCGTGGGCGCGGGTTTCATGAAGCCGTCTTCCAGGTTGGGCATCCAGCCCCGCGCGTTCCGTATGCGGAGGGGCCACTCGAAGACCGGCTGGTAGTCGGGGAAGAGGTCCACCCCCGCGACGTTCAGGTAGTGCCAGAGGAAGGGAATGGTGTTGACGAGGGTGTAGACGTAATAGTGCGAGCCCTCCCGGTAGACCCCGTCGTCGCTAAACATGTAGCGGGTGACCGTGTTCTGGCGGTCGAGCGCGAACGAGAGCCAGGCCGCCGCGTCCGGGTGGTCGGCAAGGGTGAGGGCGGCGGTGCCGAGGGCGTAGGCCGGCTTCGAGCGATGATTGTGCGGGCGCGGCGCGTACTGGTTCATGTGTTCGTAGAGCAACTGCGCCTCCGCCACCAGCTTCGCCCGGACGCTGGCCTCCAACTCCGGGGTAAGCTCGTCGTAGAGCCAGTCGTACGCCGCGCAGTAGTTCTGCAGCCACGTGGCCCGGTAGATCTCGTCAAACTCGCCGTCGAACGTGTCTGAGCCGACCTCCTGGGGGACGTTTTCGTAGGCGAGGCTGAGTGTTTCGAGCGCCTTGACGAGGGCGATGAGGTCGTCGTTGACGATCCAGGCGAAGGCGAGCGTCTTCGCCATCCGGGGCCGGTCGCTGGGGTCGGCGGAGGCGGGGTTCCGGCTCTTGAAGCTGCCGATGTCCCGGGCAATCTCCTCGATCAGGTCCGCATAGGCCGGGTGATCCCACCGCGCCTTCACCGTCGCGAGCTCCTCGGCGGTGAACCAGAGCGCCGGGTGCACCTCCGCGTCGGGGAGCACCGCGTTGGTCGATACGGAGAAGCCCGTGTACGTCTCGTATTCGCCCTGCGCCCATACTGAGGGTGCCATGACGACGAGGAGCCCAACGATGATACAAAAGGCGCGCATGAGGGGTGAACAGGTCAGGGCGCAGGTTTGGTAGACGGGCCTGCCGCAGCTTCATCGGCCGAGGAGCCGTCATCTTCGAAGGCGAAGTTGTCCTCGGTGCCGAGGAAGGAGCC
>JAHEMB010000198.1 GCA_024643915.1 Rhodothermaceae bacterium
GCTTGCGCCCCTCTTTTGCAGGATCGTAGAGCATGCCTGTACACAGGCACATCGCGCGGTTGGTGCGCGTGAGGACGTCGTAGTTGGGGCAGCTCTGGCAGCCGTGCCAGAAAACCTCGTCCGTCGTTAGCTCGGAGAAGGTGACGGGTTTATAGCCCAACTCCGAGTTGATTTTCATCACCGGCAGGCTGGTGGTGATGCCGAAAAGCTTGGCCTCGGGATATTTCTTGCGGGAAAGCTCGAACGCCTTCTGCTTGATGCGCTTGGCGAGGCCCTGCTTGCGGAAATCCGGCGCTACGATGAGGCCGGAGTTGGCGACGTACCGGCCGTGGCTCCACGTCTCGATGTAGCAGAAGCCGGCGAGCTGCCCGTCGTGCAGGGCGATGATGGCCTTGCCCTCTTCGATCTTGGCGCGGATGTAGGCGTCCGAGCGCTTGGCGATACCGGTGCCACGGACTTTCGCCGCCTCCTCGATCAGTCGACAGATCTCCTCCGCAAAAGCGTAGTGCTCCGGCCCGGCGATGTCTACCGTGATGTCCATTCCGTGCGGTTCAAGCCCCATTGATGACAAGCCAAAGAGGCTTAAATGTCCAGGGTTGCGCAAAAGTGCCAGTCGCTATTTAAGAATTATTTCAGTACCTTGAAATCAAGGTAGTCTTCAACAGCTTGCGTAAGGGTTTTTCTGAAGTAGGAAGCAACGATTGTTTATCTGTTTTAACTGTTACTGGTAACACGGAGGATTGCGCCATGGCCCCCTGGAGCGCCAACCATCGCGCCTGCACAACGACCTGGACGACCCTGCGCGTCCTGGCTCAGATCCCGTTGAACCTGCCGTTTTCGCGGGCGGGCACCGTCACGATGAAGGAACTCACGTTCTGGAACCAGGCGGGAACGCCCGACCTGCGGAGGGTGCAGGCGAGCGCACTGGCTGCGCAGATGGATAACGTCTTCCGCCTCGTCCGGCGAGCGCAGTTCGAACCGGGCGTGGAGCCCGCGCAGGCCGTCAGCGCCATCGCAAACACCCTGCTCGGCGCCGACAATACCCTTGCTGATCTGGCCGAGGTGAACGATGCCAATTACTTATTCTGGGGCGAAGATGTGGCGAGCGCCTAGGCGTACCTGGACGGGGTTGCTGGGCCTTTGCGTGCTCTGCTGTTGCCTGGTCGCCCCGACGAAAGCGCAGCAGCCCGACACGACGAGCCTGGCCTCCTTCGCAGCGTTGAACAACATCCCCGAGGCGCTGCTCGCCGAGGTGCTGGGCGACCCTGCTACCATCAACAAAATTTTGCAGCGTGAACTCGCCAAGGGCCCGGCGCTTCTTCGGAACCTGAACGTGTCCTTCAAGACGTTCAAAGCCGCCGATACCGATTCGATCACGGGCCTTGGCCTCGCGTATTCTTTTGCGAGGAATATCACGGACAACCAGTTTTCTTCCAAAGGCGCCACGCAGGCCGGCTTCAGTCTTTCTCTCCAGGCTCAGGGGGATGTGGCCTTCGAGAGAGCCCTCAACCCCAACGATTTCCTCGACGCGGGCCTGCGCATCCATGCCTACCGTTCCGCCGGGGGCGCCGTCCTGGTAACCGACTCCGTAGCGACGCTGCTGAACGAACTCGAAACCCAGCAAGCGCTCATCGAGGACCCCGAGGAACTAGCGTCCTCTCCTTTTGCCGCCAGGTTTACGCGCATCGTGCGCGACAACCTCACGCCCCAGCTATACACCGAAGCCGCGCTATCCGCCCATATCGAATCCGACCAGCGGTTCGATCAGACGCAATACGTCTACGGCGTGCACCTCGGCGTCGATTTTAAGCCGTGGAACGCCGGCTACTGGAACCTCGCGGACTGGCCCTTCGCCGTGCTGCGCTGGCTGACGGGGTACGACCGTGCGCTCGCCCCCACCGGCGCCACCTTCCCCACGCTTCTGGTAGGCGTTCAGTTGGTGGACCCCCAAGGCGTCACCCTTCGTGAGTCCCTTGGCGAAACCGCGCCGTATCCGCGTTTTTCCACCGAGATCGGGTTCAAGACGCGCGCGGCGCCGGACCTTTCCTTTCTGGCCAACTTCCGGTATTACCGCGAGATCGACGCCCCGGCCTCTATCCGCGCTGCCGACCTGGCGGAGCAGCTCTATTTCACGGCGGCGCTGGTCACCTCAACGGGGCTCTTTGCCAGCTACACTGTGGGCAAACTGCCTTTCGACAGGATGAGCGATCAGGTGTATGCGCTAGGCTTCAAGTTCGGCTTCTGAGCGTATCAGGGTCATCACTCGCCATACACCTTCTTCCCCCCCAGGTATGTCGCCACGACCTTCGTTTCTAGGATCTCTTCGGGCGGGATGGTCATGATGTCACGGGAGAGGATGGCGAAGTCGGCGAGCTTGCCGGGGGTGAGGGAGCCGAGTTCGTTTTCCTGGAAAGCGGCGTAGGCGGCGTCGAGGGTAAAGGCGCGGAGGGCTTCTTCCCGCGTGAGGCGTTCCTCCGGCAGCCAGCCGCCTTCGGGCCACCCCTTGGCGTCCTGCCGGGTGACGGCGGCATAGAAGCCGAGGAGCGGGTTGACCTGCTCCACGGGGAAGTCGGAGCCGAAGGCGAGGCGGGCGCCGGCATCGAGGAACTTGCGCCAGGCGTAGGCGCCCTGTGCGCGGTCCGGCCCCACCCGGTCCTCGGCCCAGTACATGTCGCTCGTAGCATGCGTGGGCTGCATGGAGGCGATGACGCCGAGGGCGGCGAAGCGGGGGATGTCGTTGAGGGCGACGATCTGTGCGTGCTCGATGCGGTGGCGCCCGAGGGTGCGGCCGGCCTGCTGCATCGCGGCCTCGTAGGCGTCGAGGGTGACGCGGTTGCCCCGGTCGCCGATGGCGTGCGTGTTGACCTGGAAGCCGCATTCGAGCGCTCGCCGCACGTCGTCGGTGAAGGTGTCGGGCGTCCGCATCAAGAGGCCCTGGTTGCCCGGGTCGTCGCTGTAGTCTTCGAGGAGGGCGGCGCCCCGGCTGCCGAGCGCACCGTCGATGTAGAATTTGACGGCGCGGACAGTGAGTTTGCCGCCGTAATCGAGGAGCGGGCCGTTTTCACAGAAGTGATCGAAAGTCTCGCCGCGCCCGCCGATGAGGGCGTAGACGCGCAGGTCGAATTGCCCGGCGTCGATGGCCTGCCGGTAGCCCGCCACTTCCTCAAGGCCAACGCCCGCATCGTGGATGCCCGTCAGCCCGTACCGCTTCGCTTCGCCGATGGCGAGTTGGAGCGCCTGCGCCAATGCAGCCGGGCTCTGCGGCGGCACCACTGCGCCGACGATGTCCATCGCGGCATCGACGAAAACGCCGGTGGGATCGCCTGCCTCATCGCGGACGATCTTGCCGCCTTCAGGGTCGTCCATCGCGTCCCGTTTCTCCAGCCCCACGGCCCGCAGTGCAGCGGTGTTGGCCCAGGCGGCGTGCCCATCGATGCGGCGCAGCCACACGGGGCGGGTGGGGAAGGCGGCGTCGAGGTCGGCGCGCGTGGGGAAGGTCTTCTCGGGCCAGTCGTTCTGGTCCCAGCCGCGCCCGGTCAGCCACGCCCCCTCAGGTAGGGTCGCCGCGAAGGCTTGGGCGCGTTCGAGGATCTCGGCCTTGGAGGCGGTGCCGACGAGGTCCACCTGAAGCATCGCCAGGCCCTGCCCCATCAGGTGGGCGTGTGCGTCGATGAGGCCGGGGATGACGGCGCGCCCGCCCGCGTCTCGGCGCTCGGCGTCCGGGTAGGCTTCGAGGAGCGCCGCGTCCGAGCCGACCATCAGGATGCGGTCGCCGCGCACCGCCAGCGCCTCGGCCTGGGGCTGAGCGGGGTCGGCGGTGTAGAGGCGCGCGTTGTGCAGGACGAAGTGGGCCTGTGCGCGCGCATCAGACGCCACGAGAAGACCGGCACAGAAGAGCGGCAGGAGATAGCGTTTCATCGAGGGGCGAGGGCCTGGTTCGTTTCAGAAGAAACGAAAGATAGGAAAAGCCGCGCAGGAAATCGCCCTTCGAAATCAAGCCGCTTCGCCGGCCAGAAAAGCGTCGGCTCCGGCGCGTGAGGAAAAGAAACGCAACACGCCCGCTTCATCGAGCCGCTCCATCTGCTGCCGCAGGGGGGGAGAGATCACGGCCGATTCGACGAAGAGCACGAGGCGCGGCTGGGCTTCGAAGGTCTTGCGCGTCAGGTAGGCCATCGTGCCAACGGCGCCCGGCTCCATCTCCGTCGCCCGCGTAATGTCGTTCAGCAGCACAAAGCCGGGTGGCATGCGCTGCAACGCTTCTTCGAAATCGACGGCGGTCTCCTCCAAGTCGGCAAACGTGATCGTACCGGCCATCTCCACGACGAGCTGCGGCGGTTCGCCGCGCTGTTCAAATCGTACCATCTCCCTCCTCCCTGGTCGCTGTAAAACGATCAGTCTCCGCTCTGTACAAATGCCTAAAATACAACGACTCAGGTGCTACGCCGCTCGACCCACAAAGTCACCGGCCCGTCGTTAATCAATCGAACGTTCATCATCGCGCCGAAAACGCCAGTGGGAACGGGCCGCGCGATCTCCTCGGACAGCACCTCGACGAACCGCTCGTAGAGTGCCTCGGCTTTTTCCGGGGGTGCCGATTCGGTGAACGAGGGCCGGTTGCCGCGCGACGTGTCGCCGTAGAGGGTGAATTGCGAGACGACGAGCGCCTGGCCGCCGGCATCGGTGAGGGAGCGGTTCATGCGGCCCTCGGCGTCGGGGAAGATGCGGAGGCGTGCGCATTTGCGGGCCACCCAGAGGAGTTCCGCTTCGGTGTCGTCGCGGTGCACGCCGAGCAGGATCAGCAGCCCCTTGCCGATGGCTCCCGTCACCTCGCCATTGACTTCGACGGACGCTTCGCTGACACGTTGAACGAGGGCTACCATGCGGGTGGCGATTGGGAAGGGCTGGAGAGAAGGATTTTCAAATGAAGGCGTTTTCTCCGGTTCCGAGGGATGTTCAATCCTGGATAAGCAACTCGCGAAGATAGGCGGCAACCTTGTGCAGTGCCCGGCCCCGGTGGCTGATGCGGTTCTTCTCTGCCGCGCTCATTTCGGCGAAGGTGCGCGTTTCTCCGTCCGGCACGAAAAGCGCGTCGTAGCCGAAGCCACCCGCACCTCGCTCCTCCTCAATGATACGGCCCTCGCAGACGCCCTCGAAGAAGCGTACCTGCCGGCCCTCTGCAAGGGCGACGACGGTGCGGAAACGGGCGCGGCGGTCGGCTTGGCCTGTGAGGGCTTGGCGGAGGTGGGCACGGTTGGCCGCGTCGTCGGCGTGGAGACCGGCATAGCGGGCGGAGTGGATCCCGGGCGCGCCGTCGAGGGCCGCCACTTCGAGGCCGGTGTCGTCGGCCAGGGCAGGCAGGCCGGTGTGGGTATGGAGGGCTTCGGCCTTCTTGCGGGCGTTGCCTTCCAGGGTGGGCGCGTCCTCTTCCACCTCCGGCGTGTCCGGCAGCGCGGTGGCGGACACCAGTTCCACGGGCAGTCCCGCCAGGAGGGCCTGCATCTCTTTCACCTTGCCGTGGTTGCGCGTGGCGAGGATGATCTTACGAAGGGAGGCCATCGATGAAATGACATTTGTTGACAAACGCGCCCGTATCCGCCGCTGACGCCGTCTCGTACCGCTTCCTGTTCACCTACGAACACGAACCTTGAGGGAGGATCCAATCATGTTTACCCCTGGCAAACGTTTCGGCCTGCTGGCGGCCCTACTTTTGGCGCTGACCTTGCCGGCTTCATCGCACGCGCAAACGAGCTACGACGCACAAAGCCCGGCGTGGTGGCAGCAACTGGAGCAACAGATCATCACCTCGCTGGGCTCGCCCGCCGAGCGGATCCGGGAGCAGGCCCTGCAACACGTCGTCTTCTTCGCTACGCAGTACGGCGACAAGGTCGATTTCTACGAGGCCGTCCCGCGTCTTCTGAGAATCTACGACGGAGGGGAGAGCGAAGCGCGGCGGGTGATGGCGGTGGCAGCCCTGCACGCGGTGGGCACCGAGGCAGCCATGGCGGGCCTGCAAGTCCGCCTTCGCTCCGAGCGGAGCGAACGTGTCCGCCACCTCGCCCGCCTCGCCCTCGCCGATTACTACCGCACCAACGACGTGTCGTGACGCGGGGCTCGGATCGGGTAAAAAGGGGCGTCTCGCAAGGCTGCGGGGCGCCTCTTCTGGTTCGGGGAGGATACAACAAAAGGCCACCCCGCTGCGGAGGTCGCCTTCGTCGATGCATTAGGAGTCGAGATAAGCTCCAAGTGCCAAAATCCAAATTCCACGTTTCTGCAAGCATCCTTTGGTGCTTGTAGCTTGGAATTTGGAGCTTGCCTAGTAGCGCCGCGAGTTCTTGCGCGCGTTGCGGCGGGCCTTCTCCTTTGCCACGCGCCGCTCCTCGGAGGGCTTCGTGAAGGCCATGTTGGAACGGTAGATGCGCAGCACGCGGCTGCGGTTCACCGCGCGCTTGAAGCGCCGCAGCGCCCGGTCAATCGACTCGTTGTCGCGAACTTTAACTCCGACGGCCAAAGTAATTCACCCCGATGATTTTAGACGTTTCCGTATTGTTTCGAGCCTTCGAAGATACGAAGGGCAATTTTGTCTAACCAACGCCCCCACACCCAGGTTTCCGTGAGGAAGCAGTGAAGGTGTCGCGCTTCCCCGCTGTGCCTGTCCGCGTAGCACACCCACGTGCCGAGGTCGCAGCAGGAATGGAGGATTTCTTTCTCTTCTACTCTTCCTTTCCTCCACTCTTCCACTCAAAGCCCGAGTGCTTCCTCTACGATGCGGCGCTGCTCGTGCTGGTGGACCTTGGCGCTGCCGGTGGCGGGGCTGGCGCTGGCACTGCGGCCCACGTACCGGATGCGGTGCGTGCAGTCGCCGTGGAGGGCTTCGA
>JAHEMB010000199.1 GCA_024643915.1 Rhodothermaceae bacterium
CCTGCATGAACGAGTTGAGGCCGGCCACCTGCTTGCGCGTCTCCCGGTACTGGTCGCGTACCTTCCGCCGAAACCAGAACGTCACCCAGATCATGAGCGGCAGCACGGCAAGTGTCACGAGCGCCAGCACCCAGTTCAGGGAGAACATGAAATAGGTGATGAAGATGAGCCGGAAGAGGTCGCCGAGGATGGTGACGATGCCGGCCGAGAGGACGTCGCTCAAGCTCTCCACGTCGCTCGTCGTCCGCGTGATGAGCTTGCCGAGGGGCGTCCGGTCGAAGAAGCGGAGGGGCTGTTTCTGGATGTGGCGGAAGACCTTGGTGCGGACGTCATAGATGGCGTTCTGCCCGATCCACGCCGTCAGGTAGCTGTTGACGAATGAGAGGATCCCCTCCCCCACAAGCGCGAGGACGAGGAAGACGATGATGGTAGTCAGCCCGTCGAGGTCGCCTTCAACGATGTGGCTGTCAATGGCGACCTGGACGAGCTTGGGCCGCAGCGGCCCCAGGAACGCCGCCCCCATGACGGTGACGAACGCCACGGCCACCCAGCCCTTGTAGGGCATCAGGTAGGAAATGATGCGGCGGAACAGCCGACTGTCGAGGCCGGGCTCCTTTTGCTGTTGCTCGTCAGCCACGAGTCAAATTGGACTTTGCTCTTTCGAAGAAACGCCGCGGAATGAAACGAAGAACCGACGAAACTACGAGAAGTCGGCAGCAGCCTTATCTCCTCTTCGATTCCTCGTCTCCTCGTTTCTTCGATTCCTAGTTCCTCGGCTCTCCTTCCATACTCCCACGCCCGCGCCTTGCTCCCGGCTCTCAATCGACAGGAACGGGCGCCGGGTGCAGCGGGTAGCGCGCTAGCTCGACAGCCGCCTCGGTGTTCCGGAAAATAGCCTGCGCCTCCTCAGCCAGGGGCGCCACGTCGTCGTAGCGCGCACTGAAATGGCCGAGCAGCAGCCTTTTGGCGCCCGCCGCCTTTGCTATCTCGGCGGCTTCGCAGGCGGTGGAGTGGCCGGTGTCGCGGGCGTTCTGCGCGTAGGCCTCGCCGAAAGTGGCTTCGTGGTAAAGCAGGTCGGCGTGGCGGGCGAGGGCGACGCCGTTTTCGCACGGGCGCGTGTCCATGACGTAAGCGAAGACGCTGCCGGGACGGGCGGGGCCGATGACCTGCTCGGGCCGCACCGTCGCGCCGCTCTCCAGCGTCACGGCTTCGCCCACTTTGAGAGCGCGGTAGTGGGCGAAATCCGTCACCCCGAGGGCGTTGGCCTGCGCCACGTTCAGGCTACCGGGGCGCGGCTTTTCCTCGTAGCGAAACCCCATCGTAAAGATGCGGTGCGCCACGGGCCGCGCCTCGACGAAGAAGGCATCGGTGTCGTAGACGATCTCGTGCTCAAAATCCTCCGGCACCTCCACGAAGCGTGCCTCGTAGGGCAGCCAGTCGTTCGCCAGGCCGGGCAGGGTGCGGACGATGGCCTCGATGCGTTCCGGTCCCACCACTGTCAGGGGCTCCGTTCGTTCGAGCAGGGCGAGAGTCGAGAGCAGGCCCATCAACCCGTAGAAATGGTCGCCGTGGAAATGGGTGATGAAAATGGCTTCGAGCTTCGTGCGCTTCAAACCCGCGCGGACGAGTTGCATCTGCGTCCCCTCGCCACAGTCGAACAGCAGCATCGCCCCGTCGCGCCGCAGCGCCGTCGCCGCCAGGTGCCGGTCGCGCGTAGGGATGGCCGAGGCGGTGCCGAGAGGGATTACTTCGGGGGTCATTTACGTGCGGAGGTATGGACGTGTGAACGAAATGAGAGAAAGAACGAATTCGTTCAGACGTCCAATCGTTCAGACGTCCATACAGCGAAGCTCACGACAATGCAGCAATCTCCTGTTCGAGGAGCTGCTTGTGGTGGAGGGAGGCGTAAAGGCCGTCTTGCAACACCAGTTCGTCGTGTGTGCCGCGCTCGGCGACGCGGCCCTCGTCGAGAACGAGGATGACGTCGGCGTCCTGCACGGCGGAGATGCGGTGGCTGACGATGACGACGGTGCGCCGCCCGTAATGCTGCCGCAGGTGCCCCAGAATGTTCGCCTCGGTGTTGGTATCGACGGCGGAGAGGGCATCGTCGAGGATGAGCAGGCGAGGATCGCGGATGAGAGCGCGGGCGATGGAGGAACGCTGCTTCTGCCCGCCTGAGAGCGTGATGCCGCGTTCGCCCACGAATGTCTCGAAGCTGTTGGGGAAGGCGCGGACGTTGTCGAGCAACTCGGCCTCGCGGGCTGCTTCTTCGATCTCGCCTTCCTCCGCCCCCAACTCGCCGAAAGCAATGTTGCCCGCCACCGTGTCGCTGAACAGAAACACCTCCTGTGGCACGTAGCCGATGTTCGCGCGGAGCACCTCCAGCGGGATCGCGCGGGCGTCGTGCCCGTCGATCAGTACGTGCCCCTCGGTCGGGTCGAGGAGGCGCGGGATCATCTCGACGAGCGTGCTCTTACCCGCGCCGGTGCGCCCCACGATGGCGAGCGTCTGTCCCGCCGGCACGTCGAAATCGACGTCATCCAGCACCCACGGCCCTTCGTCTTCGTAGCGGAACGAGACGTGACGAAAGGTGATACGCCCCCGGATCTCCTGAATCGACAAGTCGGTCTGGGCGGAGTCAGCGATCTCCGGCACAGTGTCGAAGATGCGGTTGAGGCGAATCATCGAAGCCGAAGCGCGCTGGATCATCGTGATGACGAAGCCGAGCGAGGCGACGGGCCACGTCATCATCGCCACGTAGATGATGTACTCGGCGATGTTGCCGATGGTGATGACGCCTTCGACGACGAGGCGTCCGCCCACCCACACGACGATGATGGTGCTCATCCCCACGAGCAGCAAAAAGACGGGCCGCCAGAGGGCATCGACCTTCACCAGATCGAGGCTGCGCACGCGGTAGTGGTCGCTCTCCTTGGCAAAGGCGACGGCCTCGGCCTCCTCGCGCGTGTACGCTTTCAGAACGCGGATGCCCGAGAGCGCCTCCTGCACCCGGCTCGTCAGCCGCGAATACTGCTCTTGCAAGGCGTCGCTGCGGCTGTGGACCATGTGCGCCATAAAAAAGACGGAGACGCCCAGGAGCGGCATCGGGATGAGCGCGTAGAGCGTCAACTCGGGCGAGATGATGAACATCACCGTCATAGCCGTAGCGACGACCACGATGGCGCGCGTGGCGTACATGATGGCAGGCCCCACGAACCGCCGCACCTGCTCCACATCGCTCGTGGCCCGCGTGATCATGTCCCCCGTCGAAAAGTCGTGGTAGAAGCGGGGCGAGAGCTTTTGCAGGTGCTCGTAGAGGGCGTTGCGCAGGTCGAATTCGATGTGGCGCGAAGCGACGACGAGCGTCTGCCGCGTGAGGAAAGAGAAGGCGCCGCTGACGAGCGTGAGCGCGATGATGATGAGGCCGAAAATCAGGAGCGTGACGAAGAACTGCCGGTAGAGCGCCCCCTGCACCGCCGTCCCCTCGAACAGCCCATGGAGCTTGACGAAGCGCGGAATGCTGTCCACCGCCTGCCGCACCACGATGGGCACAACAATGGCAAAGACCGCCGAGGCGACGGTGTAGAGCAGCCCCGGGATGAAGAGCCGCTTGTATGTCCAGTAATAGTGCTTGAGCCGGGACAGGGGTTTCAAGTGCGGAGTGCGGAGTGCGGAGTGCGGAGTGCGGAGTGCGGAATTTATGGGCGGGAATACGAACGCGGGAGTGCAGGGCAGGGATCCGTTCGAGATGCAAAAGTGAAGGCCCGGCGCCCTCTTCATGGGAGCACCGGGCCTGGACCTGCGCCGGTTGTAAGGGCCTGGTCGCCTGCTGCTGTCTCAGGGCAGCAGGCGGGGGTTGAAGGAGGCGAAGACGCCGTCGGGATTGGGCATCCACACCCAGGCGTGCAGCGTCCAGAGGTCGGGCGCGCCCTCTTCGCCGGGCAGGATGTGCCAGTGGTCCGCGTCGCCGGTGAAACCATCCGGGGCCGGGCCACAGGCCGTAGGCATGGCGTACTCCAGCGCCACCAGCTTCCGCTTCGCACCCGGCCCATGGGTAATAACCAGCACCTCCGGTTGCTCGACGTCGAACGTGCAGTCGAGCAGGCCAAAGTTGATGTAATGATAGCCCATGCCAGGTACGAAGGCGTCGATGTCTACGTAGCCCGCCGCCTCGGCCTTACTGACGTCGTGGTAGCGCGCCGTCGCATTACGCGCCCGCGCCAGTTCCTGGCGTGTGGCGGCCGGCAGATGCTGGTCCGCCTTCGCCGCGAAAACCTCATGCATCAGGGCCGCCTCCGACGCCTCTTCAACCGCGGTAGGCGCCGACTCACAGCCTACGAAAAACAGGCCGGCCAACAGTACGGATAGGACCCCACAGCTTTTCGCACGCATCTTTTCGTCTCCATCGCTAGCGGTGAAAGGACAGAAAACGCGCGAAAGATAAGAGCATTACCGACCACCTCGACCACGCGTCGGCCCACCAAGTAAATTTTTCCCAGACGAGGACAAAGCCCCCTTCACCGCCCGGCTTCCTGCTCCAGCATCACCGGCTCCGATTCGAGCACGTCGTTGGCCTTTTTGAGCATGTAGCGCGTCTCCACGTCCAGCCACGCCTCGGCGTTGGGCTTGCGGAGGGCGCGCACCGGCTCGTGCTCCATCACGTAATCGAGGAAACCCGCGAACGAGTCGTAGTGGCCGCCCTGCTCCAGGTATTCGTGGACGCGGTTCAGGGCCTGCGGCTGGAGGAAGTAAAGGGAGGGACAGACCCACTCGGTCGGCGGCTCCTCGGGCTCGTCGTGGAGATGGGCCACCCGGTCGCCCTCGCCGAACTCGACGACGGCATAGCGCTGGCGCACCTGGTAGCTCTCCTCGCGGAGGGCCAGGATCAGGTTGTCGTCACCCTTCAGGAACTGCTGGGCGATGGGGCGGAGGGGGAAGCGGTAGATGTTGTCCCCGGCGGTGATGACGACGGGCTGGTCGATCTTCGTCGTGCGGAGGAGAAAAGCCAGGTCCCCGACGGAGCCGCGCCGTTCGTCCTCCATCAGGGCGCCGTTGCTGTGCAGGTGCATCGCCACGCCGCGCTTGTCCAGCTTGCCGCGCCAGGACTCGATCCAGTTGTAGAACTGCGCCACGTACCGGCCATTCGTGACGAGGTGCATCTCCTTGACGTCGGGGAGGTCGAGGAGCTGGGGGAGTTGGAAGTCGAGGATGTGCCGCCCCGCCACCTCAAGGAGCCCTTTCGGGGTGTTCTTGGTCGTCGGGTGGAGCCGCGTACCGAAGCCGGCACAGAGCAAGATGGCAATCATAAAAGTCGGTCTACAGTGGTTGATGGGCAGCCTAAAGGCCGCATGCTACAGCTTTTCAATATAGAATGCTGCGGCATGATCCGTCGTCATCCAACTGTAACCTTCCCTTCCATCTTTGCTGAAGAGACAACGAACAAAAGACAAGGAAAGGCAGTCCGTCGTCTTTCCACCCTACGCCTCGACGGCTTCCGCCTTCAGTTTCTCCTCGTAGTCGCGCCAGTCGGCCAAGAAGCGCTCAAGGCCGCTGTCGGTGAGGGGGTGGTTCAAGAGTTTCTTGATGACATCGAACGGCATCGTCGCCACGTCGGCCCCGGCCAGCGCAGACTCGACGACGTGAAGCGGGTGGCGGATGGAGGCGGCCAGCACCTCGGTCTCGAAGCCGTAGTTCGCGTAGATCTGCACGATCTGGTGGATCAGTTCCATCCCGTTCGTCGCGATGTCGTCGATCCGGCCAATGAAGGGGCTGATGTAGGTGGCGCCCGCCTTGGCCGCAATGAGCGCCTGCGTGGGCGAGAAGCAGAGCGTGCAGTTCGTCCGGATGCCCTCTTCTTTGAACGACTTCAGCGCCTTGATGCCGTCAAGGATGAGCGGCACCTTGACGACCACGTTCTCGTGGATCTGGGCAAGCGTGCGCCCCTCCTGCATGATGCCGTCGTAGTCGGTCGCCGTGACCTCGGCCGAGACGTCGCCGTCCACCATCTCGCAGATCTTATAGATGTGCTCGTGGAAATCGACGCCGCCCGCCTTTTTCATGAGCGAGGGGTTGGTGGTGACGCCGTCGAGGACGCCCATCGCGTTGGCTTCCCGGATCTCGTCCAGGTCCGCTGTGTCTACGAAGAATTTCATGGCTTTGTCAGTTGTCGGTTGGCTGTGGTCCGTCGTTTTCCTTTACTTCCCTCTTCTGCCGGAAAGATACGCACGCAATCCGTTCTACGTTCTCTTCTTCCCAATCCAAAATCTAAAATCGCAAGTCCGAAATGCGTGTTTGTTTGTTTGAAGACGACCAGGTCGCCCATCTCCTTCCGCTCGTCCACACGCGGGCCGTGTACGACCTGCGCCTGGCGATGCGCACGCTCCTGGAGACGACGCGCGCGGCGTTCGGCGGGGGCGAGCCTCTGCTGCACGCACGCCGTCGCGTGGCGGCGGTGACGGCGCAGGAGAACGACGCCCTCGTAAACCGCCTCCCCGAGGGGCTCGACGTGCTCTTCGTCAACGGGCGTTTTATCGCCGAGGAAGGCGACCTTCTGGACCGCCTCCGCCGTGCAGCCACCGACGGCGAACCTCCCCGCGTTTTCTTCCAGGGCGACGACTTGATCGCCGCCTGGGCGCCCGCCGCCGCCGCCCACCTCATCGAAGGGGAAGCCCTGACACGGGCCACGTTCGACGGCTTCGAGGAAGAACAGGTTGAGGGGGCGCGGCTCATCGGGCGGCTGTGGCACCTGCTCGACGAGTTGCCCCGCGCCCTGCACCGCGACTGGGCAGCGCGCACGCACGGCTTCAACATCTACGAGCGCCCCGGCGCCGACGTGCAGAACGGTGCGCTTCTCGTCCACGAAGAAG
>JAHEMB010000200.1:0-4220 GCA_024643915.1 Rhodothermaceae bacterium
TCGGCTCGCTTCGGCCACTACCGGCACCTGCCGGACGCGCCGGCCAGCCTCAGCAACTCTTTCGTGTGGGATTTCCTCGAAGACGACGCGGGGCACGTCTGGATCGGCACCGACGGCGGCCTCAACCGTTTTGATCCGACGACAGGCCGCTTCACGCCGTTCCTGCATCGGCCAAACGACCCGGCGAGCCTGAGCGACGACGTGGTCCTGGCGCTGGAAAAGGACGCCGCCGACCGGCTCTGGGTGGGCACCTACGGCGGCGGCCTCAACCGCCTCGACCTGCGCACGGGCCGGTTTGCACATTTCGCGTGGAGCGGCGCGCCCGAAGGCCCCAGCCATCCCAGCGTCAACGCCCTCGCCGCTGAGGGCGACAGCCTGCTGTGGATCGGGACGTGGGGCGGCGGCCTCGACCGGCTCGACGTGCGCACGGGCCGGTTTGCCTCGTTCCAGCATCGGCCATCCGAGGCAGGCTCGCTCAGCAACGACCTCGTCACCACCCTCCTCCTCGACCGCGACGGCATCCTCTGGGTGGGCACCAACAGCGGCGGCCTCAACCGGCTGGACCGCGCCACGGGCACGTTTCGCCGCTATGTCGCCAACGCGGAGACGCCACACAGCCTCAGTCATAACACCGTCTACGATCTCTACGAGGACGCGGCCGGCCGCCTGTGGGTGGCGACGGCAGGCGGCCTCAACGTGATGACGACCCCGGAGGACCGCGCAGCGGGCCGCTTTGCCGTACGCACCACCCACGACGGATTGCCGCACAATATCATTTATGCGATCCAGGAGGATGACGAAGGCGGGCTGTGGCTGAGCACGAATGCGGGCCTCGCACGCCTCGACCCCGATGCCGGCAGCGTGCGGCGGTTCCGCGACGCCGACGGCTTGCAGAGCGCCGAGTTCAACGCGGGCGCCGCCTTTACGGCCCGAGATGGGACCATGTATTTCGGCGGCATCAACGGTTTCAACCGGTTTCATCCCCGCCACCTCCGCGCCACCGCCCCGCCCCCGCCCGTCGTCCTCACCGGGCTCCGCAAGTTCGATGCGCCCGCGAGCCTCTCCGACGCCCTGGGGGACGACGAGGCGCTGACGCTTTCTCACCGCGACAATTTCATCACGTTCACTTTCGCTGCCCTCGATTTCGCCGCGCCGGCCTTCAACCAGTACGCCTTTCGCCTCGAAGGGGTGGACAAGGATTGGCGCTTTACGGACGGCGCTCGGCCCGAGGCGGCCTACACCGATCTGGAAGGCGGCACGTACCTTTTTCGCGTGCGCGCGGCCAATGCCGACGGCGTGTGGAACGAGGACGGCGTGGCGTTGCGCGTGCAGGTGGTGCCGCCATTCTGGGGGAGGGGATGGTTCCGCTTCCTGCTGGCCTGCACGGCGCTCGCCCTGGCGGCGGCAGGTGGCTTCGGCTGGCAGCGCGCGCGGCAGGCAAGGGAACGCCGCGCGCGCGAGGAGACGATTGAGATGCAGCGCCGGCTGGCCGAGAGCCGGGAGGCCGAGCGCCTCCGCCTCGCCCACGAGCTGCACGACGGCGTCTTGCAGGACCTCTATGGCGCCCGCTTCCAACTTACCGCCACCGCTGCCGCACTCCCCCCGGACCGCCAGGACAAGCTCAGCCTGGTGAATCAGACATTGCGCGACGTGGGCGCCACCCTCCGGGATTTGTGCAAGGAGCTAAGGCCCCCCCTGCTGGGCGCCTTCGGCCTCGCCAAGACCCTCGCGGCGCACGCAGCCCAGGTGCGCGAGAGCCACCCCGGTCTGGGGGTGACGTGCCGGCTGGATGCCGATGGGCAGCAACTTTCCGAGCGGCAGCGGCAGGCGCTCTACCGCATCTACCAGGAGTCCGTGCGCAATGTCCTCCGCCACGCCCACGCCACACGCCTCGCCGTCCGCCTCCACCTCGACGCCGCAAAGGTGACGCTTGAAGTGGAAGACAATGGGTGCGGCTTCGAAGCGCCACCGCGCCTCGTGGAGCTGGCAAGGAAGGACCACCTTGGCCTCATCGGCGCCGCCGAGCGCGCCGAAGCCCTCGGCGGCGCCCTCCACGTCGACTCGGCGCCGGGCCGGGGGACCTGTGTCCGCGCCATCATCCCGCGCAACCCCTCCGACGGAGATCGCGAATGATGGACGATCTCGCCCTGGAAACCGCTCATTCGGAACGCCCATGATCCGCGTGGTACTGGCCGACGATCACACGCTCGTCCGTGAAGGCATCCGCAGCCGCCTCGAGCAGTCTGCTGATATCGAGGTGGTGGGTGAGGCCGCAGACGGCCTCGAAGCCCTGCGCCTGGCCGAGCGCGTCCGGCCCGATGTCCTCCTGCTCGACATGGAAATGCCGGGCCTGACAGGGCCGGAAGTGGCCCAACGCCTCCACGCTGCCGGAAAGGGGCCGCGCGTCCTCGCCGTCAGCGCCTACGACGATGCCGACTACATCGCGGAGCTGCTCGCCAGCGGGGCTGCCGGGTATCTCACCAAAGAGGAAGCGCTTGACACTATCGTCGAGGCCGTGCGCGGCGTGGCGCGCGGCGAGGCCGGATGGCTCAGCCGCAGCGTCGCCGCCAAGGTGATGTCGATGCGCCGCCCGGCCGAGGCGCCCCCACCGAATCTTCTCACCGAGCGGGAGAGGGAAGTGCTCCGAAGCCTCGCCCAGGGCCACACCAACCAGGCCATCGCCACGCAGCTTTTCATTTCAGAAAACACGGTACGCAACCACCTCGCCAGCATCTACGCCAAGCTCGACCTGCACCATCGTGCCGAGGCAGTGGCGTGGGCTTGGCGCGAAGGGCTGTTGGATCGCTAGCGCACCAGTCTCCTCATTGGCTACGCCCCGGCCTCCTCATCTGCTACGCGCTTGGTGTAGTACGGATGTACTATCGACGGGCAACGAGAATGAGGCATTCGTGTCATGCGCACGCCCTGTCTGCCGCCGTACCATTAGGTAGCGTGCAGCGGGTAAGGAGCCCCGGCGCTTCGGCGAGTGAACCTGAGCGAGGCTGACATGCCTGTTGATTTTAAGAGAGGGAAGAGGACCAGGGCTGTCCGGTGGCAGGTAGCGGCAGCGCTGCTGGGCCTGCTCCTGGCGCCCTGCGCCCAGGCACAGCAAGCTCCCCACGAAACAGCATCCCTGGAACACGTCGTGCGCGCCGACGGGACGATTCACCTGCCCGCCTCGCTGCGCTGCGGCCGGTGGAAGGTGACGCTGGACCCGCGTGGCCGCGCGCGCTTCGTCCGCACCGACGGCGGCGCCGCTTCGTGCGCAACGGCACATGCAGCCGGGTTCTGGGACGACCAGCTCGTCCTGCCCGAAGCGGCCGGGTTCGTTCGCACGGTGGCCTCGGAGGGCGGCGCCACCTACGTAGACAGCCGCTTCGTCTTCGGCGCCACATCGGTCGGCGGCGTGCTAAAATGGGAAACGGCCACGGGCCGCTGGCAGGTCGTCGGGCGGGCCCCAGCGCCCCCGGCGCCGCGCGCCCATCGTTAGGGTGTGCGGAGATTTATCCTAGGAAAGGAGATTCGCGGATGCTTTTGAGCAGATCAAGGCGTTTTGTGTGTTCGATGCAGCGCATCGGGCGCGAAAAACAACGGAGAGACTGCACAAAAGCGGCCCGAAGATCCGACCCACGGTGGATCTCCGCACGCCCTAACAAGGGCTTTCGAAAGACGTAATGAAACGCGGAGGTATGACGCTATGAGACGCCTGTTATCGAACCTCACGGCTTTACTGTTGACGGCCTGCTTCGTCATCACGGCCGGCGCCCAGCCGACCTTCAACAACTCTTTCAGCGGCATCGTGCGCGCCTGGGACGGAGCAACGCCGCTGCAGGGCGCCGCGCTCGAACTCATCGCCGCCAAGGATGCCGGCCTCGTCCTCACGGTGGAGAGCGACGCGGAGGGCAATTTTCAGTTCACGGACATCCCGCCCGGCCAGTACAATTTCTTCGCCGGGGGGGAAGGCCACCCCCGGCAGGGTATCGGGGTGTTTCAGTTCGAGGCGACGACCCGGAACGACCGGACCATTTACATCCTCAGCAACGACCCGGAGCCCGCGTCCGTGGTGCAGGGCGTCGTGACGGACCGGGAGACGAGTGCCCCGCTCAACAGGGCGCGCGTGAGCTACCGGATGCTCGGGGCGCCGTCGGATTCGGCCAACGCCAGCCTGCCTCCTTTCGGTTCCGTCACCACGGACTCTGATGGCTTCTACAACTTTATGA
>JAHEMB010000200.1:4230-6839 GCA_024643915.1 Rhodothermaceae bacterium
TTATGACGGATGCCGGCCGGTACGAGCTGACGGCCTCGAAGACCTTTTACTTTCCCGAGGGCGATACGGTGGTGGTGGCCGAGGGGGGCGTGAACGGCTTCAACTTCGCCCTCGAACCGCAGGGCGTCGGCCTCATTGCAGGCCGCGTCACGTTTGACGATACCGGGGCACCCGTCGAAGGCGCGCGGCTGCTGTTTATGAGGGATCGACAGACGTTCAGCGCCACCACCGACGCCGACGGCCGCTACGCCTCCGCCGTCCTCGAAGGCGACTACCTCGTCGTCGTCCGCGTAGCCGACCCCGACAGCGCCTTTGCCTACACCGAATATTACGACGACGCCCGCCGGCTCGTCGAAGCCACCGTAATTTCTGTGGCCGAAGGCGAGCATATCGAGGGCATCGACTTTGGCGTGCCCGACCTGTCGAAGCTGCCGCCGCCCACCTATCAGGTCACCGTCAGCGGAAGGGTGACCGACCTCGCGGGCAACCCCATTCCCTTCGCCACCGTTATGGTGTCGGACTTCGACGGCTTCGGCACGCCGGACTCCACGGGCACCTACGCTGACGGGCGCTACTCGGTCACCACGCGCCCGCGCAGCTTCCGGCTGAAGGCGTGGGTGCTCGGTCCCGGCTATCCCATCCAGTTTTACGACCGGCAGCCCGCCGTCTACACCGCCACCCCCATCCACGTGGATGTGGAAACGGAGACCGTGGAAGGCATCGACTTCTTTCTGTCCGATGAAAACCAGTCGGGCCATCAGATTCGGGGCACCGTCCGTGCCGACAGCGGGCAGCCGCTCGGCGGAGCGCTGGTGGCCGGCTATAACGCGCGCACGGGCGACGTCGCCTACACCCTCTCCGACTTCCAGGGGCAATACGTGCTGGGCGAACTTTCTCAAGACGATTATTACGTGCTCGCCCTCGCCGAAGACTTCGCCCCCACTTTTTACGGCGAGGCGGCGCGGTGGCGCGACGCCCTGCAGGTAGCCGTGGACGGCGTGGTGGAGGACATCAACATGCGGCTGGGTGGACTCAACAGGCCGCCCATCGGCAAGGGCCGCCGCCTGACCGCTTTCGGCCTCGACCTACACCTGGCCGGCACCGTGCAGCGCCCCGATGCCGCCGCCGCCGAAGCTACCCTCGTCACCCTCCGCAACGACGCGGGAGAAGTGATCGGGTTTGACCTGACCGACGCGCAGGGCTTCTACGAGATTGGCGGGGTGCAGGACGGCAGCTACGTCCTCCAGGCCGACCGCGTCGGCTTCGACGAGGCTGCTGAAACCGTGCAGGTGGACGGCGAAGAGCAGATGGTGGTCCGCCTCAACCTGAGCCAGGCCAGCCCCACGCCGACCGACGAGCCGGACGAGTTGCCCACGATCCTCGTCCTCGGGCCGAACTTCCCGAACCCGTTCAACCCTGCCACCACGCTACGCTACACCCTGCCTCAGGCCACGCACGTGCGGCTGGTCGTGTACGATGTGCTGGGCCGCGAAGTGGCCGTGTTGATCGATCAGCAGCAGGCGGCAGGCGAGCGGACGGTGCGCTTCGAAGCCCCGGCGAACCTCCCGAGCGGCGTCTACTTCTACCACCTCCAGGCCGGCAACCAGGGCGCGACCGGTCGTATGGTCCTGCTGAAGTAGCCGTACCCTCGGCAGGAAATGCAGCGGCCCGCTCGACGTGGATCGAGCGGGCCGCTGTGCTTTGCATCGTTGCGTAGCAAGGCTCAGGCCGCTTCGGCCGGCTCTACGGTGGCTTCGGCGGGGGCCGTACCGTCGGTCGCGGCTTCGGCTTCGGCTTCGGCCTCTTCGTCGATCACCACGCGCGTCACGTCGGCGATGGCATCGTCGCTCTTGAGGCTGATGAGGCGGACGCCCTGCGTGTTGCGGCCCATCGTCGAGATGTCGTCGACGTGAATGCGGATCATCAGGCCGTTCTCGGTGACGATCATCAGATCGTCGTCCTGCTCGACGCCCTTGATGGTGACGAGGGGGCCGGTGCGACGTGTCGTCTTCATCGTCAGTACGCCCTTGCCACCGCGCTTTTGAACGGGGTAGCGGCGGTTAGGGTCGTCGTCCTCGTTGTCGAGGTGGGTGCGCTTGCCGTAGCCGTTGGCGCTGAGGGAAAGCAGGCACTTGTCCTCCCCGTCGCGGTGGACGACCATGCCGACGACATGCTCATCTTCCCCGAGATTGATACCACGCACGCCGCGCGTATTGCGCCCCATGGGCCGGGCATCCGTCCCAACAAAGCGGACGGCGCGCCCCCCGGAAGAAGCCAGCACTACGTGGGTGTCTTCGCTGGTGAGGGCCGCCTCCAACAACTCGTCGTCCTCCACGATGTCGATGGCGATGATGCCGTCCACACGGGGGCGGCTGAAGGCTTCGAGAACGGTTTTCTTGACCTGCCCCTGGCGCGTTGCCATCATCACGTAATGGCTGTTGAGGAAGGCTTCGTCCTGGAAGTCCTCCTTGCTGAGGTTCAGCACGGCCCGCACCCGGTCATCGGGTGAGATCTGGATAAGGTTGCGGATGGAGCGGCCCTTGGCGGTACGGGCGCCTTCAGGAATTTCGAAGACGTGCAGCCAGTAGCATTGCCCGTGGTCGGTGAAG
>JAHEMB010000201.1 GCA_024643915.1 Rhodothermaceae bacterium
CAGGTGGGCGTCGAGCAGAAAATGCGGATCGAGAAAGCGGGAGCCGTCGGTGGTGGTGTAGCGCCGCCCCGTATAGCGCCCCGCAAGGCCAGCCCGCACCGGCCCGAAACGCGCGTCGAGGTGCCCCTTGAGCTGGTGGCGCGGGACGTGCCGCAGCGGCTGGTCGTAGGCACGCGCTTCAGGATCGGAGCGGTCGCGGGCGTGGGTGAGGGTGTAGAAAAGGCTACCGTCGAGACCGAAGCGGCGCGTGGTGGCGAGGCGATGGCGGTACGAGGCTTCGAGGCCCCGGCTAAGGACGCGCTGCAGGTTGTCCGGCGCCCAGAAACCGACGGGGGTGGGCGCCCAGACGATCTGGTCGCGGAAGTGCGCGAGAAAAAACGTCGCCTCAGCCTCGCCGCTGCCATGGTTCCAGAGGAGACCGGCTTCGTAGGTCCAGCCGCGCTCCGGCGCCAGGTCCGGGTTGCCACCGGGTTGCCAGAAACGGTCGTTGAAGGTGGGCATGCGAAAGGCCCGCCCTGCACTCGCCTTCAGGTGCAGCGCCGCATCCGGCAGGAGCCGCAGGTTGAGCCCCAGCCGTGGGTTGACCGTGGCAACGGCGCTCGTGTCGGCGCGGTAGCCGTCGAAACGGAGGGCTGGGTAGAGCAGGAGCCGCCCGTAGTGGCCTGTGCCGTGGACGAACGCGCCGAGGTGCTGCTCAGCGGCGTCGGCGGCAAGGCTGGGGTGACGGGCGCGTCCGTAGCCTGCTTCGAGGCCGGCGGCCAGCAGCCAGCGCCGCCCCGGGCGCGCCTGCGCCTCGGCCTCGAAAGCTTCCGTGCGCGTGCACCCCGTCTCGTCGAGACCGAGGAAAGGGTTCGCGTAGCGAAGGGCGCTCTGCTGCACCAGCCCGCCCAGCCGCAGTGTACCCCAACCAAAGCGGCGCTCGCCGTCGGCCCAGAGGCGGAGATGCTCGTCCCACTGCCGCTCCTGGCGGGGTCGGCTGCTGCCGAGGGTGGGCAGGCCCCGCTCGGCGTCGCCGTACCAGGCGCCCACACGGAGGCGGCTCCGCGTGCCCGTGTAACCGAGCGTGCCGTAGAGCGAGAGGCGCGTGCGGTCCGCCCCTTCACGGCGCACCTCGCCTGGTGGGAAGAGGCCCTTGTCGAGATACGGGTAGTCCCCTTCAGCGGCAGCGTACTCGACGAGCGCGAGGCCGGAGAACGGCCCTGTCTTCTCAGAGATCAGCAGCCCGCCTGTGCGCTCGTCAAAGGCCCCGTAACCGCCCTGCGCTCGAACCTGCCGCCCCGTCGCCCGGCGCGTCCGCAGATTGATTACGCCGCCGAGGGCGTCGGTGCCGTAGAGGGGCGAAGCCGCCCCCGGCATCACCTCCACGCTTTCGAGCAGGATCGTCGGCAGGAGCGACAGGTCGAGCTGGCCGAGTTGGGGATCGGCGATACGGTGGCCGTCGAGCAAAACGAGCGTTTGGGAGGTGCCCGTGCCTCGGAGGGAGATCGTGGCAAGCCCGCCGTCGCCGTAGCGGCGGAGGAAAGCGCCCGTGCGGGCCGCGAGGAGTTCGGCCACGTCCTGCGCGCCGCTTGCTTCGAGGGCGGCCGCGTCGATGACCGTCACGCGCGACGAGGCGGCGGCAGTCGTCGTCTGCATCCGCGTAGCCGTCACCATCACATTGGGCAGAACGAGGGTCGTATCGACCACGCCCTGCGCACGCAGCCCCCGCCCCATCGCCCCGCTGCCAAGCAGCAGCAAGACGAGCCAGAAATATCGGAAACGCACAGCCATAAAAAAGCCCGACCCTCAAAAGCGAGGACCGGGGCGAAAGCGCTGTCCGAACGGCTCGGCCAAAGAAAAGCAGGGGCAAAAGACCCGGCCGGACAGGGCGCCGCGGACCTCAGTTCCCGGAGGTTGCAGACGAAAACGCGCACGGGCAGGTCTCCTGGCTCGCTGCCGGAAGCCTGACCCGGAGGGTCGAACTTCAAGGACTGCGGCTCTGCGCTCCCCCTTCCCATCCCGACCTCTCGGAACAGTGGCGAAGCGCCTCGTCGCCGGCCCTTGCGGCAGCGCACAGTTGCGGGTACAGCGCCGGCCCGGCCCATCGCGGATTGGGGATCTCGGATTGCGGATTGGTCCTTCGTAGCGCCCAATCCGCAATTCGCAATCTGCATTCCGCAATCAGCCTCCCGGCTTCCCTTTTAATCCTGGCCGACGCCCTTTACAGCATGTCGGCGGGTGGAACCAGTGGCGTATGGAAAAGAACGTGGGGCAAGGTAGGGATGGGAGCAATGAGCAATTATCAATTAGCAATGAGAAATGACCAGAGAGCCGAAAGCGAAGAGCTATCGCACCTATTCGTCTATCCCTTCATTGCCAATTGTTCATTGCCCTCACTCGTACCGTAGCGTCTTCACCGGGTTGGCCAGGGCCGCCCGCGCCGACTGGTAGCTCACCGTCAGCCAGGCCACCACGAGGGCCGCCACGCCCGCCCCGATGAACAGGCCGAAGCCCAACTCAACCCGGTAGGCGAACTGATCCAGCCAGTTCTGCACGAGGTAGTAGGCCACCGGCGCCGCGATTAGGAAGGCCACCAGCACCAGCCGCGTAAAGTCGCGCGAGAGCAGCAGGACGAGGTGCGGCGCCGAGGCGCCGAGCACCTTGCGGATGCCGATCTCTTTGGTGCGCCGCTCCGCCGTGTAAGAGGCCAGCCCCAGCAGCCCCAGGCACGAGATCAGCATGGCGATGAGCGCGAAGATGTTGGCGAGCGTGCCCATGACGACTTCACTGCGATACGTCTCCTCGTACTCTGCATCGAGAAATTCGTACCGGAACGGATAGGCCGGATTGAACTGCTGCTGCACTGCTTCCAGGCTCGCCAAGGCCTCTTCCGTGCGCCCCGCTTCCGCCCGCACGAACACCCGCGACGCCCGCTCCGGGGCCATGCGAACAATGGTCGGCTCGATGGCGGCGTAGAGCGAACTCATGTGGAAGTCCTTTACCACCCCGACAACGTGGCCCTTTTGCCCCCAGAACTCCAGCGAAGCCCCGATGGGATCGTCCATCCCCATCGCTTCCGCCGTGCGCTCGTTGATGAGGTAGCCGACCGAGTCGGTGGCGAAGGCTGGGGAGAAGGCGCGTCCGGCCACCACCTCCATGTTCATCGTCTCGACGAAGTCGTGGTTTGCGTTGATGATGTAGAAAAGCGTGTTGTCATCCGGGTCCTTGCCCTCCCACGTCGGGTCCGTGGTCGAATTGCCCACGCTGAGGGGATTCTGGTTCGAGGCCGTCACGCTCGCGATGCCAGGGCGCGCGAGCAATTCCTGCTTGAAGGCATCATACTGATCCGTGAGGGCGCCCTCGCGCGGCATATAGATCACGTTCTCTCGGTCCAGTCCCAGGCTCTTGGTGCGGATGTACTCGACCTGCTCGTACACGGCCAGCGTCCCGACGATGAGCAGGATGGATAGGGTGAACTGGAAGACCACGAGGGCTTTGCGCAGGTGGGCCGCGCCGGTCCGTGGCCGGAGCGTGCTCCGCAGCACCCCAATGGGATCGAACGAAGAGAGGTAGAGCGCCGGGTAGCTGCCGGCCAGCAGGCCCGTCAGGAGGGCCAGGCCCAGGGCCACAAGCAAGAACACCGGATCCAGATCGCCGAGGGCGATGGCTTTGCCGGTGAGGTCGTTGAAGAACGGCAGGAGGGCGATCACCAGGAGGGCCGCCAGTCCGAAAGCCAGCAGGGCAATCAGCATCGACTCGCCCAGGAACTGGCCCACCAAACTCTTCCGAGACGCCCCCACCACTTTGCGTACCCCGATCTCGCGCGCCCGCTGCATCGACCGCGCCGTCGCCAGGTTCATGAAGTTGATGCACGCGATAAGCAGCAGGAAGACCGCCACTACCAGGAAAATCCGCACGTACTCGATGCGCCCGCCCTCCAGCCGCCCCTCCTTGAAGTTGGAGCGCAGGTAGAGGTCTTTGTAGGGATGCAAGAAAACCGTGGCGTTGGCGCCCTCGTGGTTCTCGTCGATCATCTTGGCGATCTTCTCGTTGAGTGCCGCCGAGGACGCCCCCTCCTTCAGCCGGGCGACAATGCGCAGGCTGCTGTTGCCCCAGTGATAAAGCCACTCATTCTGATCCACGAATTCCTGGACCGGCAGCAGGATCTCGAACTGAAGCGATGAGGCGTCGGGCACATCCTCGAAGACGCCGGCTATCGTAAAATCCTTGCCGTGGTTGATGGTAAGCGCCCGGCCCAGCACGCTGCCGGCCTGCCAGTCCGTACCAAAAAGCCTTTCCGCGAGGCCCGCCGAGATGGCCACGGATGTGGGGTCAGCGAGGACGGTGGCGGGGTTGCCCTGGAGGAGTGGGAAGGTGAAGAGCTGGAAGAATGCCGAGTCGGCATAATGCCCCGGCTCTCGAAAACTCTCCCCTTCATACGTGACGATATACTGCTGTGGCCAGGAGATCCGTTCGGCGTCGGCCACCTCCGGAAAGTCCTTCTCAAGTACGTCGGCCAACGGCATAGGCATGGAGCTCCAGGTATAAGTCTGCCCGCCCAGTTCCACGTGCCGCATCACCTGGTAGAGCTGGTCGCCCTGAGTATGGAAGCGGTCGTAGCTGCTTTCGTGGGTGGCCCAGAGCAGAATGAAGAAGCTGCACGCCAGGCCCACACTCAGCCCCACGATGTTGATGAATGTGTAGCCCTTCTGCCGCCGGCTGTTACGCAACGCGATCTTGATGTAGTTTTTGAGCATCGAGAGCCTCCACAGGATTTCGTCGCGGGTCTGGTGCTGCCGCCGCACCTTGCCCCAGTATACTTTCTGGTACTCGGCCTCGGCCATGCCGTGGGTGCCCATCTCCTGCATGGCCTTCCCGAAGGCAGCCGCCTCGCTGCGCCCCTTGGCCATGAGCCCCTGCACCTGGTCGCGCACGTGTTGCTCCAGCTCGTCCAGGTCATCCTGCTGGAAGACGCGGCGGTGCTCGAGGCTGCGCCGCCACGTAGCTAGGGCTTTTTCGAGGTTAAACATCTTCCGTCTCGATTTCAGCCGAGAGAGAGTTCCGGGCCCCAGAGTTTCATGAGGGCACCGTGGACGTGCAGCCATTGCTGCTGTGCCGTCGCCAGGGCTTTCTGGCCCTTTGGCGTGAGGCGGTAATACTTCCGGCGTGGCGCGTTGGGCGTCGCCTGCCAGAAGCTCTCCAGAAGGCCTCTGTTTTCCAGGTCGTGTAATACCGGGTAGAGGGTGCTGGTGGTATAGCGGATCTGCCCTTCGGTGAGGGCGTGGACGCGCTGGATGAGTTCGTAGCCGTAGGAGGCGCCGTCGGCGAGAATCGAGAGGATGAAGGGCCGGAGGGAAGCGGCTACGAGGGCTTGCGGAAGCATAGGTGCGGTCAGGACGAGGCGAATGCCGGGGGCTATGTCCCGATACGACGTAGCCCTTGCCGGGTTACAGCCGCGCATGGAAAAAACGCGGCTTCTTGAGCAACTTCATGAGACAGCTCACGCCGGCTTCATCGCAAGTCCCATAGCATCAAGCACATAAATCCCTGCGGGCATTGCGTCCCTGGTGCAACCGGCGTTATCATGAGCCGTAGCCCGACCCCCGTTTGCCCCCGCCTATGGATACCGTCTACCTCGTCAGCCTCATTGTGGGCGGCTTCTTCGTCCTGCTCTCCCTCCTCGGCGGTGCCGAGTCCGACGCCGATGTGGACGCGGATTTCGACGCGGACGTAGACTTCGACGCGGACTTTGACGCGGACTTTGACGCCGACTTCGACGCGGACGTGGACGCGGATTTCGACGGCGGCCTGGAGGCGGACCACGACCTCGGCGGGCTTGGCGCGGGGCCGGGGCTGGTCGATCTGCTGTCGATCCGCGCCCTCTTTCTCTTTGCCGCCTTCTTCGGGCTGACGGGGGTGGCCCTTTCGTTGCTCGGCACGGGAGAGCCGATGGTGGCGATCCTGGCCGTGCTGATGGGCCTGCTCATCGGGCTGGGCGGCAACTACTTCATCAAGCGGGTGGGCTACGCGCATGTTTCCAGTGCCGTATCCCTCAATGACATCAAGGGACAGACGGGCAAGGTGCTCATCCCCTTCGAGGGGCACGAGAAAGGCAAGATCAGCCTCGTGGCGCGCGGCAACCGCTTGCAGCTCCGCGCCCGCGCCCTCGGCGACGAGGTAGGAGACAGCTTCAGCCCCGGCGACGAGGTGGTCGTCGTCCGCCTCAAAGACGGCATCGCCGAAGTCGTCAAACCGGAATAAGAAAGTTTCGGGTTCTTCTTCCCGCGCGAAGCCCGCAACCCGAAATGCACAACCCGAATCTCGCAACCCGAATCTCGCAACCCAAAGGCCATGGAAGCCGTCATCCTCCTCTCCGGCATCATCATCCTCGCCGTCCTCACGGTGCTCGGCATCATTCGGGCCAACCTGAAAATCTGCCAGCCCAACGAGGTGCTCATCTTCAGTGGTCGTACGCGCCGCCTGACCGACGGCAGCTCCGTCGGCTACCGCATCATCCAGGGGGGGCGCGGCTTCCGCATCCCCATCATCGAGAAGGTCGATAAACTCAACCTCAATACCATCCCCATCGACCTGACGGTGACAAACGCCTACTCGAAGGGCGGCATTCCGCTGCGCGTGCGGGCCATCGCCAACATCAAGGTGGCCTCGACCGAGCCGGAGTTGAACAACGCGGTGGAGCGCCTGCTGGGCAAGCCGTGGGGCGAGATCCAGACCATCGCCAAGGAAACGCTCGAAGGCAACCTGCGCGGCGTGCTGGCCCTGCTGACGCCCGAGGAGGTGAACGAGGACCGCCTCAAGTTCGCCAAGGAGCTGTTGGAAGAAGCCGACAG
>JAHEMB010000202.1 GCA_024643915.1 Rhodothermaceae bacterium
GCGGGACGGGTCCTCGCGACGTTCCGGCCGATCACGTTCACCGCGCTGAAGACCGCGCTCCCGGCACCGGACGACGCGTACGGCCATCCCCTGCTCGGCATCGGCCGCCGCCAGGTGCAGGAGCAACTCCGTCGCCTCAATGAGATGCTTCAGGAGAATGTGGACGTTCTCAAACGATAGGTTCCCCACGTCGCTTTGCAGTCTATGAAACGACACACCTCCATAAGACGACTGCCGCAGCTGGCGGGCACGGGCCTCGTGCTTGTGTTCGCTTTCGTGCTGGCCGGCACGATCGTCAGCCTGCATGAGGGTAGGCCGCTCGGCCGGGCCGGGGTGCTTATAGCAGCACCCGAGGCGGCGCTGGTGCCGCATCAGGGTTGGGCGGCGAGCGCTGGGCCGTATGCGTGGGTGTTGCGAGCGGCTTACATCGCACCGCTCGTCGTCCCGGCGGAACTGGGGGCGTGGCCGTGGTGGGACCCCACGGCGCCGGCTGCCACCGCGCCGGAGGGCCTGTTGCCTGCCGTGCTAAGCTACCGCGACCCCACCGGGGCGGCCGTGCCTCTCACCTACGTCGCAGGGCGTGGAGAGGAACACCTCACCCCGCGCATTCGCCTGGCCGACTTCGCTGCCCGCGACGGAGCGCCCCTGGCGCGCATCTCAGAGGCATTCGTCTACGAACTCGACCTGCTCATGGCACTCGCGGGGGTGCCGGTCTATATCAACTCCGGTTACCGCCACCCGGCCTACAACGCGAACCCATCCGTGGGAGGGGCGGCCCTGAGCCGCCACCTGGCAGGCCAGGCCGCCGACATCTGGAGCCCCGAGATGGAGCCCCTCGAACTGGCTGCCGTTGCACTCGAAGTGATGGGGTGCCGCATCGGCCTGGGCCTGGGGCGCACCTTCATCCACGTCGACGTGCGGGGCTACTTGGCGACCTGGGCCCTGGAGGACGCCGTGCTGGAGGAGGACGCTTTTGACGCCTGGGTGCGAGCGCGCTGCACAGGAGACGGATCGCTTCTCTTGGCGTCCGAAGACTCAACCAGGAAAGGACTGAACGCTGACACGACCCGTACTTCCAGTGCCCAAACACCCCTGGCTGAACGGGTTTCTCCCGGCGACCTCGTTGCACGCTACCGAGACGTGATGGCCGGCTACGCACGGGTGCAGCACCGCAAAGGTGGCCGGGGCGCCGTCGTGCTGGACCTGAGGCCGCCAGCCGGGACCTCCTCAACGGGGGGCGCGCAGCGTGACGCCGCCCTGGCCTACCGCCTGCTCTACGTCCCTGCGAACAGCAGCGAGGCGACTGCGCTGGGCCTGGCGCGCCTCCTGCGCGGCGCCGACCTGGACCGGTACTTCGTTTTCGCCGTCATCGACGCCGCCGGCCGGCGGACCACGGGCGTGATGGGCTACGACCCGCCGGCGCATACGCCGTCTCCGCCTTCGTCGGCTCCGCAGTGAGCAAGCACGCCCTGTCCGTACCCCATGAACCCTAGGCAAGCGAGAGTGAGGTCTGATTGATGGTTCGCGATCTCAGAGAAGTACGTGAGACCCTGCCGGCCAACCCTAGGCCGGTGGCCCACAGGAGCACAGGCATCTTGCTTGCCACCTTGATGGCGCTGCTCCTGATCTATGCCGGCTGCGATGCCTTCGCTGAAGGCGACTCAGGCGGCACGGGCGGCCTCGTCACGCTCCGCGGCCAGGTGCTCAACAGTCAGACCAACAACCCCGTACCGGGCGCCTTCATCCGTGTGGCCGGCATCTTCCCCGAGATCGTCCACGAGACGGACGGCCAGGGGCGCTACAGCTTTGAGGTCGCCATCGACAGCACGGGCGACCTGAGCCTGGTCGCGTTCAAGGAGGGCTTCAGTTCTGAGACGATCACCGTCCTGGCCGTGGCCGACCGCGCCATCACGGTGCCCAATTTCCGCATCACCCCTGTGGCGGGCGGGAGGGAAGGATCCGGTCAGGCTTCCAACATCACCCTGGTGGGGCAGTCCGCCCCCAGCATCGGCGTGGTCGAGAGCGGCTCTGAAGAGATCGCCGAAATCGTCTTTCAGGTGGTCGACTCGCTCGGCCGTCCCGTCGACCTCGACCATGCCGTCGACGTCCGCTTTACCTTCGGCTCGCGCCCGGGCGGCGGCGAGTTTCTCTTCCCCGAGGTGGCCGGCACGGATGACGGCGGCGAGGTAGCCGTCAACCTCTCGAGTGGTACGCGCGCCGGCACCGTCCAGGTGGTGGCCGAAGCCACCGTCGGAAACAAGCTCATCCGCTCCCTTCCCGTGGCCATCGCTATCCACGGCGGGCTCCCCGACGATGTCCACTTCAGCATTGCCCCCGAGCGGCTCAACTTCCCCGGCTACAACATTTTCGGTCTGATCGATCCCATCGCCGCCTTCGTCGGCGACAAGTACGGCAACCCGGTCCGGCCGGGGACGGCCGTCTACTTCACCACCACGGGCGGCATCATAGAGGGCTCGACGCTGACCGACACGCAGGGGCGGGGCTCGGTGGGGCTCCTCTCGGCCGCGCCCCAGCCGGCGCACCCGACGCTCGGCCCCGGCTATGCCATCATTACCGCTACGACGGCCGACGAGAATCTTGCCACGATCTCCACGCAGGCCATCGTTCTCTTCTCCGGGCGGCCCGTGATCACCATCAGCCCGCAGATACTCGCCCTCGGGCAAAACTACGTTTATACCGTCAGCGACCAGAACGGCAACGCCCTCGCCGGGGGTACCAATATCAGCGTCGTCGCAGACGGCGACCAGGTCAAGGCCGTGGGTGACACCCAGATCCAGCTCGACGACACGCTCGCCAAGGGACCCGGCATCACGCAGTTCGCCTTCCGCACGGTCGTCGATGCTGATTCAGAGGCGGAGACGCAACCCTCGCTCGAGTCCATTACCATTAGCGTCTCCGGGCCTAACGGGCGACTGAGCCTGACCCTCCTGCCCGGTGGCGAGACCGTCACGGAGGCGTCGTGGTAGAAGACCCGGGCGAGGAAGACGTGGCGAAGGAATCCCCCGCGGAGCATACGATGCAAGCAGCACCAGAGACGAAGCTCTTCGACGAGATCAGGGCCACGCACTGGGGCGTGCTCCTGATCTTCGTGTCGCTGCACACGCTCCTGACGGCGTTCTTCTTCACGTACCTGTTCCAGGAGTACGTTACACACCCGTTGGAAGTGGCCACGCGGGGCCTCGTCACACACGCCCTCGTGTCCAACCTCATCGAGATCGTCGTGCTCGTCGGCGGGGTGGCACTCATTATGGGCCGTCTCCGGCCGAGGGACATTGGCCTGCAGGCACGTGGCTTACCCAACGCCCTGGTCGTCACTTACTTGCTCTGGGCTCTCGTGCTGATGGTGAGCGTGCTGGCGGGAGAGATCGACGGGACGCTGGCATGGAACCGCTATTTTACGGTCAGGCCGGGGACGCTCCACGTCGGCAACGCCCTCGGGGGGTTCCTTGGGACGGGCCTCTCGGAGGAACTCGCCTACCGCGGCTTTCTCCTGCCCCAGCTTTACCTGCTCTCGCGCCGGCGGCTCTCGCCCGGGAAGGCCCTCGCCTTCGCTATCGTCTGCAGCCAGGGCTTCTTCGGCCTTAACCACGTGCCAGCGGGCCTGGTCCAGGGCTTCGCGCTCAGTGCTATCGCCTTGTATGTTTTCCACGCAGCGCTCATGGGCGTCTTCCTTGCCGGCATCTACCTCCGCACCGGCAACCTCTTCGTGGCCATAGGGGTACATGCCATCGTCAACGATCCCATGCTGCCAATCGTCTCGGGCATCAACTCTTCAGTGCTGGCACTGGCGCTCTCGGTGCTGCTTCTCTTCCTGTGGCCTTATCTGAGCCGTCTCTTCGGGGAGGTCTTCACGCTGCGGCCCGCCCTGGCCCAGAGCTGGGCCATCCGGTCCAGAGCAGGGGAGCCTGACCCGCCCGGCTGGCTTTGATTACTCGAGACGCTCACCAGAAAGTGCTATATCGATGATGAGGTGGCCGGCCTACAGTTCGTCTGCATCAGCGCTGCCGGGGAAGCTGCGGGCGGCTGTCTTGCTGATGATGGTCCTGCCGCTCGGCCTCGTCTGGCCTGCGCAGGCACAGCCGGTGCCGGTGCAAGAGGCGCCGGCGCAGCAGGCAGGGCGGCTCCGCCTGGGTGTGCACCTGGGCGCGGCGGCACTGACGGCCGCCTCCCGCGAGCCGCGGGAGGGAACGCTCGGCCCTGCCGCCGGCGTCGATCTCTTCTACCACCTCTCCCCTGCGCTCGCGCTCGGCGCGAGCCACCACGCGGGCGCGGTGTCGGAGAGCGGGCGGCTCCATCTCTCGCGGCTGCTCTTCAGGATCGCCTTCGGCGTTAGCAGAGACGCTTCCTCGCGGCGCCCGCACCTCTACCTGCAGGCTGGCGCCCACCGCAAGGCGTATGATGCCTCCGAAGAGGCTGGAGCAGGCTACGAGACGGGCTATGGCGCATCCGGCGCGCTGGGCCTGAGCTGGCCGCTCTCGGGGCGTCTGGCGCTCTTTCAGGAGGTGGGCGCCGACCTCTCCGATGATGTCCCCATCACCCTCTCGGCCGGGCTGCGCCTCTCGCCCTTCCGCCGCCGCGCACGCCCCGGCCTCCTCGGTATCGAGGGGCCTGAGCGCCTCCTGGCTGGGGAAGAGGCGCGTTTTACTGTGACCGGGCGAGGACACCGCGTCGGCGAAGAGGCCGGCGGGGCCTACTTCTGGGACTTTGGCGACGGGCCGGCGCCGGTGGCCGGGGCCGATACATCCGTTCATCGGTATGATCAGCCTGGCACCTACACGGTCGCGGTCACGCGGCGCGACAGGTCAGGCAGGGCCGAGAAGCAGGTGCTGGTTGTGCCGGGCGTGGCGGCACCAGATGGAGCCGCGCCCCGCGCGGCTCCGGGGCGCAGGCACGAGCGCGTTCGTGTCGCCGAGATCTTCGGCCGGCGGCGCCTCCAGGTCGGGCAGACGGAGAACTACCGCGTCCGCGTCGAGCCTGGCGCTGCCTGGCCCATTGAGTACGCGTGGGACCTCGGCGACGGGACGCGCGCCGTGGGCAACAACGTCGCCCACCGGTACATGCAGGAGGGGCGCTACCGGGTCGCTATCAGGGTGCGTAACCGGGGCGGGGCCGACTCCCTCAGCTTCACCGTCGTAGTGGAGCCGCCGCCGGTCGCTGTCGCCGAGCCTGCCGTGGCGGGCGAAGCGGCGACGAAGACCAAGCAGGGACCGTCCGCGCGCCCGGCCTTCCGCCCGACCTCGTTGCACGCCTTCGGGGGCATTGACCCCTCGCAGGGCGGCTACACCTGGATCGTTCAGACCTTCCTCGATCGGGAGCAGGCCGCTGCCCAGGTGCGGCACTACCGCGCCGCGGGCTACCGCGCAGACGTGCTCATTGATGAGAGCGGAGAAGGCAGCCCCGCCTACCGCGTTGCGCTGGGGCAGTTCGCCACGGAGCAGGAGGCCAGGGCCGCGCGGCGCGCGCTGCCCACAGACGTGCTGAGTTCGATCCTGACACTGGTGTACTGAACCGGAGCGGACGCTGCAATTTAAGTAGGTCGGGAGACCATAGAACAAAATCCTGCTGAATAGGAGGCCTCGCGTCGATGCAACGCTGGAACTACTTGATACTGGCCGCCCTGCTTTGCATACTCCTCCTGTTGGTCATCTTGATAATTTACTGAGTGTTCTGTGACGCTGACGCGTGTGTCGGAACGGTAGGACGTGTAACCACAGGTCTACAGGTCTTAAACCATGCGCTTTTGTGTTCTCGTCATAGCCACCGCCCTGCTCGGGGCCGCGCCGTTGCTCAATCCTTTCGTGCCGTCGGCTGCCGCGCAAGAGAGCGTTGGGAGGGAAGGCGTGGTGCCGCAAGGGCTCGTCGTGAGCCGTCTCCTCGATGGGACGACGTACCTCCTCAGCGACGGACGCCGCGTACAACTCGTCGGCGTGGAGGCGACGCCGCCGTTGGCCCGCCGCTACGCGCGCGACCTCGTGCTCGGGCGGCGCGTGGCCCTGGAGGCGAGCCGGGCCGGAGGTGCCCTCGTCTACCTTTACGTCCTTGACGAGGCCGGGCAAAGGCGCTACGAAGTGGGGGAGGAACTCTTGCGTGCCGGCTACGGCACCGTCTACACGCAACACCGCTTCAGCCGCCTCGATCCTTACCTGCGCCTGCAGCAGGAGGCGCTCAATGCGAAACGCGGTCTCTGGGGCGCCGACCCCTATGAGGGCTTCAGGGGTAGGCATGCCTGGATGGAGACACATAAGCTTCCGCCCCGGCCCACCTGCCCCCTCTCGTCGGAGACCGCCGATCTCCTGAGCGGCTGTGCTCACCACCCTGACTGCCGATGGGTCTCTAGCGAGGGCGGTGGTCTTGGCCTGTGGCAATCGCGGCGGGGAGGCCGCTGTCCCTGTGCGCAGTAGATCCAAGGCTGCTGGCCTCGGTAACCGGAGCAGGGATAAAGCATCGGCTAGGCTTACGCACGAAGCTACCTCGGTATGTCAGCCCTGTAGTAAGGAGGGGACGCATTATAGGAAAGAAGAAAATGCCTCAATGCTTTTCTTGTTGTATAATAGTTGGGCCGGCACGACCCGACTGTATGATGACAACCTGAAGGTCTTCTATCAGACCCGGAAGGGAGTGGCATGGCGTTTTCTCCTGCTCTTTTCCTTGTCAATCGGCTCCTATCGCTCTAACCTGATGCGGGACTCCGTGTTTGCAATCTGGTTGAGAGGGCTGGTGCTCTCCGCTTCATTGCTTCTGTGTGCGCCGTCTGCAGCACAACAAGGCGCGTCTGTGAGGTCCTCCGGCG
>JAHEMB010000203.1 GCA_024643915.1 Rhodothermaceae bacterium
CCCGCGCCGTCATCCAGGCCCTCGACGCCGAGTCGATCTACGAAGTGCCCCTCCTGCTCAAGGAAGAAAACCTCGACGAGATCGTCTTCGAGAAGCTCAACATCACCCCCGAGATACAGGCTGAAGGCACCCTAACGGAGCCTCGACTCGACGACTGGATCGACTTCCTCAAGAAGCTCAAAAACCCCGAGGGCACCGTCCGCATCGCCCTCGTGGGCAAGTACGTCGAACACCAGGACGCCTATAAGTCCATTACCGAGAGCTTCGTGCTGGCCGGCGCCGCCAACGGGGTGCAGGTGGACCTCAAGTTCGTCCTCTCGGATGCCCTCACAGAAGAAAACGTTGAAGAAATGCTGGGGGATGTGGCGGGCCTCCTCGTGGCTCCCGGCTTCGGCGAGCGCGGCATCGAAGGGAAGATCGAGGCGGTGCGCTACGCGCGGGAGCGCGACCTGCCCTTCTTCGGCATTTGCCTTGGGATGCAGTGCGGCGTCGTGGAATACGCCCGCAACGTCTGCGGCTGGGACGACGCCCACTCGACCGAGTTTGACCCCGACTCGCCGCACCCCGTCATCGACATGATGGAGGAGCAGAAACGCATCACGGACAAGGGCGGCACCATGCGCCTAGGCGCCTACGCCTGCCGCTTTGTAGAGGGCTCGCGCGTCAACGAGATCTATGGCGATGTGGAGGAAGTGCAGGAGCGCCACCGACACCGCTACGAGGTCAACAACGTGCTGCGCTACAAGCTGATGGAGCACGGCATGCACTTCCCCGGCCTCAACCCGGAGCGCGATCTGGTGGAGATTTTCGAACTGCCGGAGAAGCGCTGGTTCATTGGGGTGCAGTTCCACCCGGAGTACCGCAGCACGGTGGGCCGGCCCCACCCGCTCTTCAAATCGTTCGTGGCCGCCTGCGTAGCCTACGCGCACGAGAAAGACCTGATGCAGCAGCCCCGCCCTCGTCAGCGCCGCAAAGTCGTGCAACTGGCGACGGCGAAAGGGTTTTAGCGATCAACTTTACTGGCGTTAGTCGCCTTGGGCTCGTGTCAGCGGTCAGCTTCTTTTCTCGTTCACTGGAGTCTCTATAATCTCCGCATCACGCCCACCACCTTGCCTACCACGTAGCAGCCAGGGTCGTCAGGCGGGTAGGTCTCTTCAGTGTAGGTGCGATCGGCGGGACGGAGGTGAAGGCGACCGTTGACAAAGTGGAATCGGCGCACGTGCACTTCTTCGCGGACGAGGAAGACCGCCAGATCGCCATTCTTCAGTGCATCCAGCTCCCGCTCCTCCACGATCACGAAGTCGCCCTTGCGGACGCCGTCCGGGTTCATGCCGTCGTCTCCCGCGCGGGCGACGAGGCAGGCATCCGGATCGCGCTTCACCAGGAAGTAAGGATCGATGGTGAAGTACGCCCGGGGGCTCTTGCGGAGGCGGTCCGGCTGGTCGCTCGCGGTGCGACTGATGACGGGCAGGCTGGGTAGTTCGTCGTCAAGGGCGTACGGGTCCTCGGCGTCGGTCAGGGTAAGCCCGCGCGCGGCATTCGGTATGCGCTGCACATAGCCCTTCGTCTCCAGCGCCACCAGCAGCTTGTGCACACCATTGGTAGAGGCCATGCCTAGGGCCTCGCAGATTTCCTTATGGGTGGGGGGCTTGCGGTGCTTCCGCATGAAAGCCCGGATGTATTCGTAGACTTGATTCTGGCGCTCGGTCAGGCGGCTTTTCATAGGACGGAAAGGGCGTATGTGTGGACAAAGTTGTAGATAAATATACGCCGAGGTGATCAAGTTTTCACCTCATTTATCGCACACATGATTAACATAATTTAGACAGGTGATTTTATTTTCACTTTTTATTACTCCCTAACGATTGTGGATAACTTTTTTGCATGTGACCATACTTTGAACACGTCTCCGCCTCCCGCAAAAACGCTTTTTTTGAGTCAAAAGCTTGACATCTATAAGGAAAGTATTACCTTAAAGGCGTAGTGGGGATTTGTGGGGAACTCTCCCAGCCAGTGTGGCTGAGGGGGATAAAGGAAGGCGATAGTGTGGCAAGGGTGTCATGGCGGGCTTCAAGGGACGGGCAGACTATGCCGTAGACAGCAAAGGCCGGGTAGCTATCCCGGTCAAGATGCGGAACGCCCTTAACCCGGAAGCAAAGAACACCTTCACCATCACGCGCGGCTTCGAGAAGTGCGTCTTCCTTTACCCCCTCGACCGCTGGGAGAAGATGGAAGAGGAGATCGGTTCTTTGAACATGTACAACCGCGAGAGCCGCGACTTCGTCCGCACTATCCTTATGTGGGCCGACGAGGTGAAGCTCGACGGACAGGGACGCATCAGCCTGACGAAAGAGCTGATGGAGTTCGCCGACCTCGACGACCGGGCGCTCATCATCGGCGCGCTCGACCACATCGAGATATGGGATCCGGATACCTTCGACCGCTACCTCAACGCGCAGAGCGACGACTATGAAACCCTCGCCGAGCGGGTGCTGGGCGTGTGATGACCGGCGACCGGGACGATACAGAAAATGAAGCGCGGGACAGCCCCGGCGATCCCTTGCGATACGCCACCGCCTACCACGCGCCTGTTCTTTGCAAGACTGTCGTGAAAGGCCTCGTCACCGACCGGGCCGGCCTCTACGTCGATGGGACGCTCGGCGGCGGCGGCCACAGCGCGGCGCTGCTCGACGCCCTCGCGCCTGAAGGCAAGGTCATCGGCATCGACCAGGATGCCGAGGCGCTGGCAGCGGCCGAAGCCCGGCTGGCCGGGGAGATGGAGCGCGGACGCTTCAGCACCCTCCACGGCAACTTCGGCGACCTGCAACGGCTGCTGGAGAAAGCCGGCCTCGATGTCATCGACGGGCTGCTGCTGGATCTCGGCCTCTCGTCGCATCAGCTTGATGTAGCCGAGCGAGGCTTCAGCTTCATGGCCGAAGGGCCGCTCGATATGCGCATGGACGCACGAGGCGGCGTCTCGGCCGAGGCGATCGTCAACCAGTGGAGCGAGCACGAGCTACGGCAACTCTTCTACGAGTACGGAGAGGAGCCCCGCGCCGCGAAAATCACGCGTGCCCTCCTCGCCGCCCGTCCCATTGAGACGACCGCGGCCCTGGCCGACGCCATCCGCAGCGCAGTGCCTACGAGAGATGAGGTCAAGACGCTCTCGCGCTCTTTCCAGGCGCTCCGCATCGCGGTCAACGCCGAGTTGGAAAGGCTGGAGCAGGCGCTCCACGCGGGCCTCGCCGTACTGCGGCCGGGCGGGCGGATGGCCGTCATCAGCTATCACTCGCTCGAAGACCGACGGGTAAAGCGGTTCTTCCGCTACGGCAACCTGCGGGGCGAGCCGGTACGGGACTTCTACGGCAACCTGATTACGCCCTGGCGCGATCTCACGCGCAAGCCGATTGCGCCGGGCGAGGACGAAATTGCGGCCAACCCCCGCGCGCGCAGCGCTCGATTGCGCCTCGCCGAGCGGGTGGAGGGGCCTGAACGAGATTCGTAGTGAGAGCGGGTGAAGGGGTGCGGGCGGAACGGCCTCCCTGCCCCACCCTTTCGCCCGCTCTCTGAATTTTTACCCAGACGAAAACAAAGTATGGCGACGAAGACAAGCGGGCGCTACGCCGTTCGCAAGCCGAAGACGCCCAAGCGCAGCATGGTGACGCAGCGCAAGGGCTCGCGGCGCAAGAGCGGGGCGGAGAGCATGGCGCTCCCCGGCTGGGGCGAAATCAAGACGAACGGCCACGCCGAGGGCCGCATCCGCGCCGGCGCCTACCTGGAGAAAGTCTCCACCCTGCGCTTTGGCCTGCTCATCCTGGCCATCGCGGCGTGCTTCACGCTCTACGTAGGCCACGTCCATGCTACACAGAATTTGCTGGCCGAAGTGCAGCAGGTGCGCAAAGAGAACCTGCGCCTTCATCTGAAGCACGACCGCCTCAAAGGCGCCTTCGACCAGGCCACGGGGCCTTCAGCCATCTACGAGCGGGCGCGACGGCTTGGCTTCGTCGAGAGCATCGAATATGAACCGACCATCCGCGTCGAGACCGAGTAGCCGTGTCCGGACAGCCGAGAGAACAGATTCTTGCCCGGATGTACGTGGTGCTGACCCTGCTCAGCCTGCTGCCGATCCTGGTGGCCGTGCAAGTGCTCCGCATCTACTTGACTGAAGGGAAGGAGCTGCGGGCACAGGGCGAGCGGCAGGCCAGCTCCTTCGTCGCCATCCCCGCCATGCGTGGGGCCGTCCTGGACCGGGCCGGGCGCACCCTCGCCCTCAACACGGCGCGCTACGACCTCGCCCTCGACCCAACGGTGGCGGGTTTCACGACACAACAAAGTTCGTTCTTTGAAAGACTGTCAAAGCTGACTGGGCACTCCGCCGCTTCCTTTCATCGGAAGCTCAAGCAGCGGAGCAGCCCGAAATACGTCTTGCTTGAGCGCGGCCTGAGCGAGGCGCAGAAAGAGCAGATCGAGACGTGGGGCGTGCCGGGGTTGCTGATGTACCCGCGCTTTGCCCGCCGCTACAACTACGGCAGCACGGCGGCTCACCTGCTGGGCCACGTCGGCGCCGACGGTGAAGGGCTGGCAGGGCTGGAGCTTCAGTACGACGCCTACCTGCGCGGCGAGGCCGGCAAGCGCGCCGTCAAGCGCGACCGGCGCGGCGTGATCAAGGCCTTCGTCGGCGGCAAAGTCGTCGAGCCGAAGCACGGCGAGACGGTCGTGTTGACGATTGACCTCATCCGGCAAACGATCCTTGAGGAAGAGTTAGAGAGGGGGATGGAGAGGAGTGGGGCGCGCTGGGGAACGGCCATCGCCATGGACCCGGCAACGGGTGCTATCCTGGCGATGGCCGGCGCGCCCACCTACAACCCCAACCGCGCCGCAGCCTTCGGCGAGAACGCCCGGCGCAACCGGGCCGTCACCGACCGCATCGAGCCCGGCTCGACGTTCAAGCTCGTCACGGCCATCGCGGCGGTGGAGCAGGGCATCATCGGGCTAGATGACTCCGTCGCGACGGGAGCCGGCTGGATGGTGGTGCATGGCCACACGCTCAAAGATTCGCACGCCTACGGCACCATCTCCTTCGCCGACGTCATCGCCCTGTCGAGCAACATCGGCATGGCGAAGGTAGCGATGAAGATGGAGAAAGGCGTCTTCTACCAGTATGCCCGCAACCTCGGCTTCGGCCAGCCCACGTGGATCGACGTGCCGGGCGAGGAGAGCGGCCTGCTGCGCAAGCCCGCTGAGTGGAGCGGCAGTACCCTCTCTTCGATGAGCCGGGGTTACGGCGTGGCCGTGACACCGCTCCAGATGCTGACGGCCTACGCCGCCCTCGCCAACGGCGGCCTCCTCGTGCAACCATTCGTGGTGGCCGAGCGCCGCGACGTGACGGGCCGCACCATCTGGACCGCCCGCCAGGACTCCGTCCGCCGTGCCTTCAAGCGCGAGACCGCCGAAAAGCTCCGGCCCGCCTTCGTCAAAGTCGTGGAAGACGGAACCGCCAAGACCGCCCAGGTGGAAGGCCTGCCAATTGCCGGCAAGACGGGCACCGCCCTCAAAGCCGTCGGCGGCTCGTACAGCCGAGGACGCGCGCGCGCCTCCTTCGCCGGCTTCTTCCCCGCTGACGATCCCAAAGTGGTGCTCCTGGTGGTCCTCGACGAACCCCGCACGAGCATCTACGGCGGCGCCGTCGCCGCGCCCATCTTTCAGAAAATCGCCGAGCGGTGGATAGGCACCTTTCCCGAGATCGCCGCTCGCGTAGCGCCTATGGACGACCTGCCGAAACGCGAGGCGGTGGCCGTGCCCGAAGTGGCGGGCAAGCCGGCCGCCGTGGCCACCAACCTGCTGCTGGCCGAGGGGCTGCGCGTGGCACAGCCTGCTACAACTTCAGACGGCGCATCCGTGGTGGCCCAGGCACCCACCGCGAAAACCAGCCTCGTCCCAACAGCCCAGGTGCAACTAACCCTGGCCGAGGGAAAAGGCGAAGAAAAAATGCCGGACCTCACCGGCCTTAGCGCGAGAGACGCCGTCTTCTGGCTCCAAGCCCAAGGCGTGAAAGTAAAGCAGGAAGGGCGTGGCAAAGTGACGCGCCAGTCCGATCCGCCGGGCGGGCCGCTCCCGAAATACGTGACAATCGTGTGCCGCTAGAAATAAATCCTCGGAGATCCGTTAGAGAAGCCGGAAACGCCTTTTTCGACCACGCGACGACGGACCCCCCGAGATGACCCCTTTGAAAACCCTGCTGGCACGGCTTGACCAGGCCGGCCTCTTGAAAAAGACGCAGGGCAGCTTTGACAGCATCGAAATCGACCATCTGGCGCACGACAGCCGGAAGGTTGGGCCCAATGGCCTCTTCGTCGCTATCCGCGGCGAGCAAGCTGACGGCCACCTGTACATTGAAAAGGCTGTTCAAAATGGAGCCATCGCCGTCGTGTGCGAGGCGATGCCGGAGGAGGCGCGTTTGCGCGAATCCGGCATCGCCTGCGCACACGTCAATGATGCACGCGCCGCCCTGGCCGAGCTGGCCGCCACACTTTACGGCGATCCCTCGGCGCACCTCCGCATGGTGGGCGTGACGGGCACCAACGGCAAGACGACGACGGCTTTCCTCATCCACCACCTGCTGACGATGCTGGGCCGCACCACGGGCCTCATCGGCACCATCGAACTGCGCCTCGGCGGCGATCCCGTCGAAGCCTCGCTTACCACACCCGACGCCCTCGAACTGCAGAAAACCCTGCGGCAGATGGTCGATAACGGCTGCACCGCCTGCACGATGGAAGTCTCCTCACATGCCCTCGCCCAGGACCGC
>JAHEMB010000204.1 GCA_024643915.1 Rhodothermaceae bacterium
CTGGGCCGCCGCAGCCACAGCGAGCGCTGCGCCTACAACAACCTCGACCTCGACTTCCGCACGCGCGAGGGACGGGTGCTGCCCGTCGCCGTCGCCGTCCACGCCATCCGCTACCAGGGCCACTGGGCCTTCCTTATCCTCGCCGCCGACAGGACCGAGCGCGCCTCCCTCGAAAAGCAGGTGGCGGGCTACGCGGACTCCGTCGAACTGATGCTGGAGGAGCGGACGACGGAATACCGGCAGGCGATGGATCTGCTGAAGCAGGTGATGAACGCCTCGGGCGTACTGCTCGCAGCTTTCGACGGCACCTCGAAAGTGTTGCACTGGAACCAGAAGGCCGCCGACCTGACGGGCTACGACGAGGAGGCGATGCCCGACCTCGCCTGCTTCGTCGAAAACCTCCTACCCGACACCGCCACGCGCGAACGCTTTACCGACTGGCTGACCGGGCCGGAACGCGAATCGCCCCTGCTGAGCGAGGTGCGCGACCGCGAGGGCCGGCGCCACCCGGTCCTGTGGACGGCCCGCACCGTCCGACGCGAGGACGGGGGTACGGCAGGCGTGCTCGTGGGCATCGACCTGGCCGACCGGCAGCAGCAACACGGCCTCTCGCTCGACGAGCGCCTGTGCCGCCTCGAAGCCGAGCGCGACGACGCCCGCGCCGCCCTCGAACACTTTACTGATTCCGTCACCCACGATTTGCAGGAGCCGCTCCGCTCCATCTTCGGCCTCGTCGAACTCATCAAAGCCACCGAGGGCGACGGTTTCGGTGAGGCACAGGGGCAGTTCCTGGACATGCTGCAAGAGGCCAGCACGCGCTTCAGCGAGCGCCTCGACCGGCTCCACGCTTTCAGCCAGGCCCGCCGCTCCGACCTCGCCCTCCAAATCATCAACCTCAAAGAGATCGCAGAGACGGCGGCGGTGCAGCACCACCTGAGCCCGCCGCAGGCCGCCCGTCCGCTCGAAATCGAACTCGACGAAGATCTGCCCCTCGCCCATGGCGACGAGGATGCCGTCCGCCAACTCGTCCGCCAGCTCCTCGACAACGCCGCCCTTTACAACGAGCAGGCGACGGCGCGCGTCCACGTGGGTGGGCAGCGCGAGGAGGATGCCACCGTTTACTGGCTCGAAGACAACGGAGTCGGCATCCCCGAAGAGGCCCGCGCCAACGTCTTCCACATGTTCGAGCGCCTCCACACCGACGAGGCGCTGGGGCAGGGCGCCGGCCTCGCCCTCTGTAAGCACATCCTCGATATCCACGGCGGCCAGATCTGGATCGACAGTGAGGCCGACGCCGGCACGACTATTTTCTTCCGCCTGCCCGATCAGCCCGGCCTCGTCAAGCCGACCGAGGCCTACGCCGTCATGCCGCGTCCCGTCAACACGCCCGAGCCGGCGTCGCGGAAATAGGTGTTACGGAAAGGTGACGTGTAGTAAGAAGGCAGCGCGGCTCCTGCTCCGGCCAACGCTGTATCCGCGCGAAAGCTGTAAATTATTTCGTTATTAGAAGGAGGGATTGCGTCGCGCCGCGTCCCTGCCCCGACCCCTCTCCGCCGTTCAGCCCCGCTTATGGAGCCACGAGACGACGACTTCGGCGTGCCGCCGCTGCAACTCCTCCTCGTCGAGGACAACGACGCCGACGCGCTTCTGATCGAGCGGACGCTGAAGGCACAGCTCCCGGCGGCGCGCTTGCAGCGGGCGAAGCGGCTCAAGGATGCCTATGCCCTCCTCGCCGAAGCATCGTTCGACCTGGTGATGAGCGACCACAAGCTGCCCGACGGCTCCAGCCTCGACCTGTTGACGCATCTGAGCGAAGCGGGCCTCCGCGTGCCGGTGGTGGTGCTGACGCGCTTCGGAAGGGAGGACCTGGCCGTGGCCGCCATGAAAGCCGGCGCCAGCGACTACGTCCGTAAGCGCACCGACTGCGAGCACCTCCACGAGCTGCCCCTTGTCCTGCTCGAAGCCTTGCACCGGCACCATCTAGAGGCGCAGGAAGAGGAGGCGGCGCAGCGGCGCGAGCAGGCCAACCTGCTCAAAACTATCCGCTCGGCGGTGGCCACGGTCAACCACGAGATCAACAACCCGCTCGCCATCATCTCCGGCAACGCGCAACTCCTCGTTGAACTGGCGCGGGCGATGGACCTGCCGCCCGAGATCGCCGGCCCCATCCAGGACATCGACGCGGCCAGCCAGCGCATTGCCACCTCCCTTCGCAAGCTCGCCAACCTGAAGGAGATCATCCCCCGCGAGTACGTCGGCGAGAGCGAACTGATTGACCTGGGGGAAGGGTAAACGTGTGGACGTATGAATGTCTGGACGTGTGGACGATATTCTCCTTAGACCTGCGTTCATACGTCCACACTCCGTACGTCCATACGTTTTCACGGTCGATACGCCCGCCGCCCTGCCTGCTCAAGCGCGGCGACGGCGGCGTCGGCGAGGGAGGCGGTGGTGAAGCCCAGGCGGAAGGTGCCGCCGGTGCCCTCGCGAATTTTCAGCAACTCGATGTCCTTGATGTTGATTTCAGCCTCGTAGAGGGCGCCGGTGATGTGTACGAGCTCGCCGGGTCGGTCTTCGGCGTGGACGTAGACCTCGGCGAGGGGGCGGAGGAAGCCTTTCGTGTCGCGGGGGATGGTTTCGCGGACCTCGCGTGCTGTCTCGAACGCTTCTTCTAGCGTATCGAGGTCCTCTTCGGCGAGGCGGTGGCGGAGGCGTTGGAGGGCCGTGGCGAAGCCGCCGAGGGCATCGAGGATGAAGCCTTCGTTGCCGACGAGGATGTCGCGCCACATGGCGAAGGGCGAGGAGGCGATGCGTGTCATGTCCCGGAAGCCCCCAGCAGCGAGGGGGAGGAAGGCGTCGTCTCGCTCACCCAGGCCGGCGGCGTAGTTCATCAGGGCGACGGCCAGGAGTTGTGGCAGGTGGCTGACGGCGGCGGCGATGCGGTCGTGGCGCTCGGCATCGAGGAGGAAAAGGCGCGCCCCTGTCAGGCGGATAAGGTCGATGAAATCGGCATGCTCGGCGGAGAAATCGCCGGGGGAGACCGGGGCCGTGGGGCAGAGGACGTAGGTGGCGTTTTCGAAGAGGAGGGGGTCGGCGTGGGCGATGCCGCCGCGCTCCGCGCCCGCCATCGGGTGGCCGCCGACGAACGGGTTTTCGGGCGGCAGCACCACACGGGCGTGTGCCAGGACGGGCCGCTTGACGGAGCCGACGTCGGTGACGAGCGTGCCGGGGCGGAGATGAGGAGCGATGGCTTCGAGGAGGCGGAGGCTGGCGGCGAGGGGCGCGGCCAGCACCACGAGGTCGGCGTCGTGGACGGCCGCCGCCGGTTCTGCGGCGCGCTCATCGATAGCGCTGAGGCGCAGGGCGTCGTCGAGCACCTCGGGCCGGTCGTAGCCGACGAGCGTGAGGTCGGGCCGGTGCCGCTGCCACGCCAGGCCGAGCGACCCGCCGATGAGGCCCACGCCGAGGAGGGCGATACGTTGAATCAAGTTTGAGCGTCGTCTGTGGTTAGCAGATTAGTGAGAATGCGGGAAACATGAAACGTGATGCGTGAGGTTGCCCTGCTAAGATCTTGAAGCAAAGCCCCCTCACGTTTCCTTCGGGAATCTGCGATTTCACGCATCACTTGTAATAAACGCGCTCCGCACGGTTTCGTCTCATAGAGAAGGCTTTAAGGAGACAGGCTGTTGCCTATCTTTCCTGCATCTCGTTGCCAACCGGCCTGCCACGAAACCCATGCTCTTCCCCATCAGCGACGACGACCGGGCGCTCTCCGGCCCCGCGTATGTCACCATCGGCCTCATCCTTGCCAACCTGGTGGTGTTTTTCCTGCTGCAACAGGCGGGGGGCAACGAGGCCTTCACCTATGGCTGGAGCGTCATTCCCAGCGAGATCGTCACCGGCACCGACCTGACGGCGACGGAGACGGTGACGGTGAACGGGGAGAGCTACCCTATCCCGCAGGCGCCCGGCCCGGTGCCCATCTACCTGACGATCCTCAGCGCCATGTTCATGCATGGCGGCTACATGCATCTCTTCGGCAATCTCCTCTACCTCTGGATTTTCGGCGACAACGTGGAGCATCGGTTCGGCGCGCTCCCGTTTCTGGGCTTCTACCTCGCCAGCGGCGTGGTAGCCACCTTCGCGCAAATCTACCTCGATCCCGGCAGCGTCATCCCAAACCTGGGGGCGTCGGGAGCCATCTCGGGGGTGCTGGGGGCCTACCTCGTCCTCTTTCCCCGCAACCGCGTCCACGCCATCTTCCTCTACTTCATCGTGTCGATCCCGGCAGTGGTCGCCATCGGGCTGTGGATCGCGTTTCAGTTCGTCAATGGGCTGGGGTCGGTGATGGTGGCGGAGGAGACAGTGGGTGGCGTGGCCTACGGCGCGCACATCGGCGGCTTTTTCGCGGGCGTGGTGCTGGCCTTCATCCTGCGCGGCGTCATTAAGCAGGAGAAACGCAACGTTTTTACACACACCGAAGAAAAGGACCGGTCGCGGCGGTACTGGTGAGGTGGGGAGGAATCGAGGAATAGAAGAGACGAATGGACGAGAGGACGAATCTCAGCCCTCATGGTCATGCTTGCAGGGCAGCCACTCCTCGACTCTCCCATTCTCCCATTCAGGCCAAGCGGGGCAGGGATAAGTACGGAAGGGGGGATTGTGCTTTCGGTCATGATGTAGTATAGTGGAGTAAAGGCCCGGCGTAGATTCGGAAGCGCTTCCCGATAGGAGGACATGCGACCGTCTCGCGCCCGGGTTCGCCCCTATTTTTTCCTCCATCTAACCGTCGGGTCTGCCATGATCCCTGCTGCTTTCGACTATCTCGCCCCCACTTCGCTGCAGGAGGCCCTGTCGCTGCTGCAAGAGCACGGAGACGCGGCCAAGCTCTTGGCCGGCGGCCACAGCCTCATCCCCATGATGAAGCTCCGCCTGGCCCAGCCCGCCCTCCTCATCGACCTCAACCGCGTCGAGGGGCTCGACTACGTCGAGGAGCGCGACGGCTTCCTGTGCATCGGGGCGATGGCGCGGGAGGAGGCGCTGGAATCGACGCCCGTCGTGCGCGAGAAATACCCGCTCCTGCACGATACGGCACTAATGATCGCCGACCCGCAGGTGCGCAACCTGGCCACGGTGGGCGGCAACCTCGCCCACAGCGACCCGGCCAACGACCACCCGGCCACGATGCTCGCCTACGACGCCCGCGTGAAGGCCGTCGGCCCCAACGGCGAGCGCACCATCGCCGTCCGGGAGTTTTTCACCGATTTCTTCACCACGGCACTCGATGAAGGGGAGATCCTGACCGAGATCCAGATCCCCGCGCCCGGCCCACGCAGCGGCGGCGCCTACTTCAAGCTCGAACGTAAAGTGGGCGACTTCGCCACGGCGGGGGTGGCCGTCCAACTCGCCCTCGACGAGAACGGGCACTGCGACACGGTCGGTATTGGCCTCACCAACGTCGCGCCCATCCCCATGCGGGCCAAGCGCGCCGAGAGCCTCCTCCACGCCGAATCCCCGACCGACGCTGCCATTGACGAAGCCGCCCGCCTCGCCGCCGAGGACTGCGACCCCACCGCCGACCTGCGCGGCCCCGTCGCGTACAAGCGGGCGATGGTGGAGGAACTGACGAAACGGGCTTTGCGGAAAGCGTTGCAGCGGGCGAGGGGTTAGTTCCTCGTGCTTTGTTCTTTGTGCTCCGTTCTTCGGGGAGCCCTCGCTCAGCCTTTTCCCGAAGAACGAAGAACGACAGCGAGCGCAGTAGCCTGCCCCGATTCAGTTTATCGGGGAGCGTCCTAAGAACATCTCGAAGAGATTTATCATGTCAATGCACGAAGTCAACGTCACCGTCAACGGGACGAGCTACACCGAAAGCATCGAGCCGCGCCTGCTGCTGGTGCACTTCATCCGCGAGGTGCTGGACCTGACCGGCACCCACATCGGCTGCGACACGAGCAACTGCGGCGCGTGCACCGTCCTGCTCGACGGGCGCTCCGTCAAGTCTTGCACCGTCTTCGCCGTGCAGGCGGACGGGCGTGAGGTGACGACGGTGGAAGGCCTCGCGGAGGGCGGCGTGCTGCACCCAATCCAGGAAGGGTTCAAGGAGAAGCATGGTTTGCAGTGCGGCTTCTGCACGCCCGGCATGATGATGCGCGCCGTCGAGCTCCTGGAGAAGAACCCCCGCCCGACCGAAGACGAGATCCGGTGGGGCATCTCGGGCAACCTGTGCCGCTGCACCGGCTATGTCAACATCGTCAAAGCCATCCAGTACGCCGCCGACAAGATGGGGGGCGAGGAGGCCGTCGAGATGTCCGGCAACGGCGTTTCCGAAGCCGACCTGGCCGACCACCAGCTTACGCCGGGGGCGTGAGGAATGGAAGAGTGGAAGAATGGACGAGAAAAACAGAATCTTCCACTCCTCCTCTCCTCCATTCTTCCATTCCTCGCCGAACCCTCAACGAAGTGCCTCCTCTCGCATCATTCCAAGCGATCCAATCAAGCACCACCGGCTATGCTAAACCCCAAGACTTCCGAGAAAATCTGCGGCATGGGCCACAGCATGAAGCGCAAGGAAGACGCGCGCTTCTTGCAGGGCAAAGGCAACTACGTCGACGACGTGAAGCTGCCGGGGATGCTCTACATGGACATCGTCCGGAGCCCCTACGCCCACGCCAAGATCACAAATATCGACACGGCGGCGGCGCTTGAGGTGCCGGGGGTGCTCGCCGTCATCACGGGCGAGACCCTGGAGCAGTACAACCTGCACTGGATGCCCACCCTTATGTCGGACACC
>JAHEMB010000205.1 GCA_024643915.1 Rhodothermaceae bacterium
TCCCCGACGGCCGCAGCATCGGCGAGGTGGGCCTGCGCGGCTACGAAATCCTGCCGATTTCGGTTACTGGTTAGAAAGTAGGCGGTTCGCCGGTTTGGGTGGTCCAAGAGAAATCAACAACCGGCAACCGGCAAACCGGCCAATCGAGGCTCTGTCAAGTCTCCGTGGAAGTGGAACTTTGCTCGTCAAATCGGCTTTCGGGGGCGTCTATGATCCTCTCATAGCAACACTCTTGAGATGAAAGAAAAGCAACAGTTTACCCTACAGTCGCTCGTCGCCGTGTTCGTGCTCAACGCCGTGCTGCTGGCGGCGATCTTCGTCATTGCGGGCGAGGCGCTCGCCGACCACACGCTCGCCGTTGTGGGCGTTGGCGCGGTGCTGACACTCGTGCTGTGGTTCGTCATCCAGCGGATCGGGCACAAGCTCATCGAGCAGGCTGCCACGCCCGCCGTGCAGCCTAAAGCCGAGGCGGCTCCTGCGCCGAAGACCGCGCCCGCGCCGAAGCCGCTGCCCGAGCGTTCCGATGCCGCCGCCGTGCAGATCCTCTCGATCCTCCAGCGTAAGGGTCGCCTCATCGACTTCTTGCAGGAGGACATCCGCGGTTTCCAGGACGCCCAGATCGGCGCCGCCGTACGCAACGTCCACGAGGGCTGCCGCGAGGCGCTCGCCGAGTACGTCACCCTCGAACCTGTCTATGCGCAGGACGAGGGCAGCCCGGTCACCGTCCAGAAAGGCTTCGACGCCAGGGAAGTGCGCCTCATCGGCAACGTCAGCGGCGAGCCGCCCTTCAAGGGCACGCTCCGCCATCGGGGCTGGCGCGTGGCCCGCCTCGACCTGCCCGAGCGCGTCGGCACGGCCTCCGACGACAAGGTCGTCGCCGCCGCCGAGGTGGAAGTGGGGAACTGACGAGGAATCGAAGAATCGACGAGACGAAGAATCGAAGAGGGATAGGCAGGGAAATACGTTTCATCAAGTCCTTCTTCGATTCCTCGATTCCTCGTCTCTTCGATTCCTGCCCCGCTCTTTGCATAGTGCCTAATCGAGTAAGAAAATGGAGCAACCGAAATACATCGTCGGCATCGACTTGGGGACGACGCACTGCGTGCTGGCCTACACCGAGGCCGACGTGCCCGAGAGCGAGGAGCCGGAGATCCGCCTGTTCGAGATCCCGCAAGTCGTGGAGGCGGGCGAGGTGGAGGCGCAGCCCCTGCTGCCGTCCTTCCTCCTGCTGCCCGGCCCGCACGACGTGCCCGAGGGCGGCCTCGCCCTGCCGTGGGACGCCGACCGCGACTTCGCCGTGGGCGCCTATGCCCGCGAGCGCGGCGCCGAGCTTCCCGCCCGCCTCGTCGCCTCGCCCAAGTCGTGGCTGAGCCATACGGGCGTGGACCGCACGGCGGACATCCTGCCGTGGGAGGCCCCGGCCGACGCCCGGCGCGTCTCTCCCCTCGATGCCATCACCCGGTTCCTCCAGCACCTGCGCGATGCCTGGAACGAGAAGATGGCCGGGGAGGACGGGGAAGACCTCCTCGAAAAGCAGGAAATCTACCTCACCGTCCCGGCCTCGTTCGACGCGGTGGCGCGGGAATTAACGGTGCAGGCCGCGCGCAGCGCCGGGTTCATGAACCTGACCCTCCTCGAAGAGCCGCAGGCCGCTTTCTACGCCTGGATCGCCGCGCAGCAGGATGCCTGGCGCGACTTGATCGAAGTCGGCGAGTCTATCCTCGTTTGCGACGTGGGCGGCGGCACCACCGACTTTAGCCTCATCGAAGTCGTGGAGGAGGACGGCAACCTGGACTTGCAGCGCGCCGCCGTGGGCGACCACATCCTCCTCGGCGGCGACAACATGGATCTGACGCTCGCCTACGCCCTCCGCGCCAAGCTCGCCCAGGACGGCACCCAGCTTGATGCGTGGCAGTTCCGCTCGCTCTGGCACAGTTGCCGCAAGGCCAAAGAGCGCCTCCTCGGCGATCCCGACCTGGAGGCCGAGCCGGTCGTCATCCTCGGGCGCGGCACCTCGCTCATCGGCGGCACCATCCGCACCGAGCTGACGCGCGACGAGATCGAGACGGTCCTCGGCCAGGGCTTCTTCCCCCTCGTCGAAGCGACCGATTACCCCGAGAAGAAGCCGCAGGTGGGCATGCGCGAGATGGGCCTGCCCTATGCCGCCGATCCCGCCATCACCAAACATCTCGCCGCCTTCCTCGGCAAGCAATCGTCGAGTGAGGGGGCGGAGGGCGCCGTGGCGTTCCCCTCCGCCGTCCTCTTCAACGGCGGCGTGATGAAGGCCGGGCCGCTGCGGGCGCAGATCCTCGAAGCCCTCGGCCACTGGAGCCCCGCCGGTGAAGTGCGGGAGCTGGAGGCGGTGGACCTCGACCTCTCCGTAGCCCTCGGCGCGGCCTACTACGGCCTCGCCCGGAAGGGGCGCGGCATCCGCATCCGCGCCGGGGCGCCGCGCACCTATTACATCGGCATCGAGAGCGCCATGCCGTCCGTGCCGGGCATCCCCACGCCGATGAAGGCGCTGTGTGTGGTGCCCTTCGGCATGGAGGAAGGCACCAGCGCCGATATCCGGCAGAAAGAGTTCGGCCTCGTCGTCGGCGATCAGGCCGTCTTCCACCTCCTCGCCTCGAACACGCGCAAAGACGACGCGGCGGGCGAGATCGTGGAGGACTGGAGCGGCGAGATCGAAGAGGTGACGACGATGGAGACGTTCATGGAGGCCGACGAGGACATGGGCGGCACGCTCCTGCCCGTCTGGCTCGAAAGCCACGTCACCGAGATCGGCACGCTCGAACTCTGGTGTGTGGCGCGCGACAACGACCGCCGCTGGCGCCTCGAATTCAACATCCGCGAGGAGCAGGTGGTTGAGGACTGACGAAAGGGGGAGGGGGAAAATGAATCGATGAGACGAAGAATCGAGGAAACGAGGAAAAAACTGAGGGAGAATAGTTCTCTCTTCGGCTCTTCGATTCCTCGTTTCTTCGATTCCTCCCCGGCGCTTGGCGTTTAGGGTTCCCTGGCTCGTCAACATTGCCATAGAACGAAAAGGAAATAGGTTCAAGAGAGTGGAGCCGCCGTTCGAGTACGAGGAGCTGACGCAACGCTACGTCATCGGCATCGATTTGGGGACGACCAACTCGGCCGTCGCCTACGTCGATCTGAGCCGGAAGAAGCGGGAGATCCAGTTCTTCGAGGCATCTCAGCTTGTGGCGGCGGGGGAGGCCGCGCCGCGTCCCATCCTGCCGTCGTTCCTCTATCTGCCCGGCGAGTACGACCTGGCCGAGGGCAGCACCGCACTTCCGTGGGACAAAAAGCGCGGGTACGCGGTGGGCGAGTTCGCGCGGGAGCAGGGGGCGAAAGTGCCGGGGCGCCTCGTGGCCTCGGCGAAGTCGTGGCTGGCGCACGCGGGCGTGGACCGCACGGCGCCTATCCTGCCGTGGGGCGTGGAGGACGAGGGGGCGAAAGTATCCCCGCTGGAGGCCAGCCGCCGCTACCTCCAGCACGTCCGCGAGGCGTGGGATGCGACGGTAGCGAAGGGCCGCGACGGCTTCTTCTTTCACGAGCAGATCGTCATCCTCACCGTCCCCGCCTCCTTCGACGAGGTGGCGCGCGAACTGACGGTGGAGGCGGCGCGCGAGGCCGGCATCCCGCGCCCCATCCTCCTCGAAGAGCCGCTCGCTGCTTTCTACGCCTGGCTCTCTTCGCACGAGGCGACGTGGCAGGAAGGCATGGCCGACGGCCAACTCATCCTCGTCTGCGACGTCGGTGGCGGCACGACGGATTTCTCGCTCGTCGGGATTCAGGAGGGGGAGAAAGGGCTGCGCTTCACGCGCCTCGCCGTGGGCGAGCACCTGATGCTCGGCGGCGACAACATGGACCACGCCCTCGCCCGCCACGTCGAGACCCAGATGCTCGGCCAGCCGGGCAAGCTCGACCCGCGCCGCTGGCATCAGCTCGTCCACCAGTGCCGCCGCGCCAAAGAGGAACTCCTCGGCCACCCCGACCTCGACTCGGTGGACGTGGCGCTCGCCGGCGCCTCGGGCCGCCTCATCGCGGACACGCTCACCGGTACGCTCACGCAGGAGCAGGTGCGCCGGATCATTGTCGAGGGTTTCTTCCCCATCGTCGGCAAGGACGAGAAGCCCGCGGCCCGGCGCGGCCTGACGGAGCTGGGCCTGCCCTACGTCCACGATCCTTCCGTCACCCGCCACCTCGCCGCCTTCTGGCAGCGCTTCGCCGGGTATCTACGCGACGAGACGGGGCGCGACAAACTCTTCCCCGATTTCATTCTTTTCAATGGCGGTGCGCTCGCCCCGGCCCTCATCCAGGAGCGCATCAAAGAGATCGTCGGGCTGTGGTTCGAAGAGGCGGCGGGGGCGGGATGGACGCCCGAAGAGCTGAACAACCCGCGCCCGGAGCTGGCCGTGGCGGTGGGCGCGGCGTACTACGGGCGTGTCCGCCTGGGCGAGGGGGTGCGTGTGGCGAGCGGCAGCCCGCGTGCCTACTACGTGGGCGTGGAGACGGCGGAAAAGAACGGCGCCGAGGAAGGCCACACGGCGGTGTGCCTCGTCCCGCGCGGTACGGAAGAGGGCTTCCAGGCGCGGCTGGAGGAGCCGGACTTCGTCGCCCTCGCCAACCAGCCCGTCGCCTTCCAGGTTTTTTCTTCCAGCACGCGGCTGGGCGATGGGATGGGCGAGGTGGTGCACCTCCCGCCCGACGAGGTGACCCTGCTGCCGCCTATCCGCACGGTACTGCGGTTCGGCAAGAAGAATGAGGCGCGGCGGCTGCCTGTCCAACTCGCTGTGCGGCTGACCGAGGTAGGCACGCTCGAACTCTGGTGCGAGTCCGAGCAGACCGAGCACCGCTGGCAACTCCGCTTCGACGTGCGCCAGGAGGCCGAACCTACCGGCCCGCAGCATGTGGAGGAGACGGTGGAGCAGGCGACGGTGGAGGCGGCGCAGGACGAGATCCGCAAGACGTTCGCCGGCAACGTGCGAGATAAGCAGCACGGCCCCGAGCGGCTGCGCAAACGCCTCGAAGAGGTCCTGGAGATGACGCGCGGGCGCTGGCCCGTCCCCCTCCTCCGCACCCTCGCCGACACGTTCCTCGACGTGATGGACGGGCGCAAACTCAGCGAGCAGCACGAGGCGCGCTGGTTCAACCTCCTCGGCTTCTGCCTCCGCCCCGGCTTCGGCGACCCGGTGGACGAATGGCGCCTCAAGCAGGCATGGAAGCTCTACTTCCAGGGCATCGCGTTCCACCGGCAGGTGCGGTGCCGGTCCGAGTGGTGGATCTTCTGGCGGCGCGTGGCAGGCGGCCTCACCGCCGGGCAGCAGCGGCAGCTCTACCAGGAGGCGCGCACCAGCCTCGACCCGCAGCGCCGGTGGAAGCCTGCCCGCCTCTTCCCAGAGCGCATGGCGAACCGCGAGGAACTGGAGGTATGGATGGCCCTCGCCAACCTCGAACGCCCCCCCGCCGAGGCCAAGGTCGATTTGGGCCGGCTTCTGCTGGCGAAAATCGAGAAGGAAGGGCCGGAGCGACAGGCCCTCTGGGCGCTCAGTCGGCTGGGGGCGCGCACGCCCATCTACGGCCCGCTCGACCGCGTAGTGCCCCCCGCCGAGGCCGAAGCGTGGCTTGCTCGCCTGCTGAAGCTCGACCTCGAAGCAACGAAGAGCACTGCCCAGGCCCTCGTCAACCTCGCCCGCGCCACCGGCGACCGCGCGCGCGACCTTCCCGAAGCCGTCAGAGAAAAGGTAGCCGCCTGGCTCGAACGCCTCGACGACCCGGCGCACTTCCTCGCACTGCTACGCGACCCGGAGACGACACTCGACCAGGCCGAGCAGGACTGGCTCTTCGGCGAATCGCTACCCGCCGGTCTCGTGCTTTTCGCCTCTGCGGTGGAGGAAGGGTGAGCAGCGTTGCAATCCGTGCAGGCTTTTCTTAACGTGAGCGCGGTTTCTTGGCTCTCCTTCCAGACTCTCCGGTCTTCTGTCTTATGCAACCGTTCTCCACGCTTCGCGCCCCGCTTGCTGCCTTCCGCACCGGTCTCCTCGCCTGCCTCCTGTTGTTGCTAAGCGCGAGGGTGGGGTGGGCGCAGCCGGCGGTGGCGCCCGCGCCGCGCAGCTACGCCGCCGAGGTGGCCAAGGCGCGGCAGCTCGTCCGCCAGCACCTCGAAACCTTCGACAACCAGCCGGGGATCGCCATTGCCGTCGCGGTTGATGGCGAAACCGTCTGGGCCGAGGGCTTCGGCTATGCGGACCTGGAGCAGCGCGTGCCCCTCTGGCCGACGACGAAGTTCCGCATCGGCAGCATCTCCAAGCCGATGGCGGCGGTGGCCGTGGCCCAACTCTACGCGCAGGGCCGCCTCGACCCGGATGCGCCCGTGCAACGCTACGTGGCTTCGTTTCCCGAGAAGCGCTGGCCCGTCACCACGCGGCAGCTCGGCGCGCACCTGGCCGGCGTTCGCCACTACCGGGGCGACGAGATGATGAGCGACCGGCGTTATGCCACCGTGGCCGAGGGGCTGGATATTTTTGCGGCGGATACCCTCCTCTACGAGCCGGGCACGCGGTTTTCCTACACCAGCTACGGCTGGAACCTGATCAGCGCCGTGGTCGAGGGCGCGGCGGGCGAGGACTTCCTGGAATACATGCACCGGCACGTTTTTCGCCCCCTGGGCATGACGCGCACCGTGGCCGACCACACTGACAGCCTCATCGTGCAGCGCGCCCGCTTCTACACGCGCGACGCCAACGGCACCCTCCTCAACGCGCCCTA
>JAHEMB010000206.1 GCA_024643915.1 Rhodothermaceae bacterium
CGGTCTCTCAGGCGACCGCTACTTCGGGGGCGAAGGCTCTTTCTCGCGCTGGCCGGGGCCGCACAGGGAGATTTCGCTCGTCGCCGAGGAGGCGCTCGAAGAGATGGCGCGGGAGGCGGGGGTGCTGCTGCCGCCGGAGGCGAGCCGCCGCAACATCCTCGTGCGGGGCGTGCCGCTGAACAACCTGATCCGGCGCGAGTTTTACGTCGGCGAAGTGCGGCTTCGAGGGCTGCGGCTGTGCCAGCCGTGCAAGTACCTCGCCCGCCTCACCGGCGAGCCGGACCTGATCCCCGCCTTCGTCAACCGGGGCGGTCTGCGCGCACAGATCCTCACCGAAGGCGTCCTCCGCGTGGGCGACGCCGTACGAATGGAGGATGGCGGATAGAAGATGGAGGATCGATTTCTTCCTTCGGACCGGCACCGCCCTCCTCTATCTTCCATCATCCATTCGCTCTCCCTTGGCATGAAGTATCTCCGCCTCGTTCTCGGCTTGACGGCCATCCTTGGCACTGGCGCGTGCGGCTCGCAGGAGGGGTCGGCGCAGGGGCAGGCGGCGGATACGCTGGAGGTGGTGGAGGCCGCGCCCGATCCCATCGAGGGGATGACCGACGGTGGGGCCATGCTGATGCCCGAGGCACGGCGGCGCGTCTTGGTGCGCCAGGACTCGCTCTGGGCCGAAGCGCTACGCATCCACTACAACGCCATCGTCCTCGACGGCCACGTCGATACGCCCTCGCTCATGCTCGACGACGGCTACCAGCTCGGGGAGCGCCACCGGGGGCCGAGCAAACACCTCGACCTGCCCCGGATGTTCGAAGGCGGCCTCGACGGCGCGTTCTTCTCGATCTACGTGGCGCATTATTTCGGCGAAGGCGCCGGGGCCACGGCGCGGGCACGCGCCATGATGAAGACGCTGAAAAACCAGGTGGCCGCCCTCTCCGACTCCGTCGGCATGGCGACGACCGCCGAGGAGGTACGCCGCCTGGCGAAAGCGGGCAAGAAGGCGGTCCTGATGGGGCTGGAAGGGGGGCACGCCCTCGCCGGCTCGCCTGAGGTGCTGGCCGAACTGCGGGCCGAGGGCATCCGCTACGTTACCCTCACCCACGTCAACACGAACTCGTGGGCCGACGCCTCCCAGTCCGCCCCGCGCTGGAACGGCCTCAACGACCTGGGGCGCCGCCTCGTCCGCGAGATGAACCGGCTGGGCGTCCTCGTCGATCTCAGCCACGTCTCCGACTCGACCTTCTACGACGCCCTGGCCGTTAGCCGCGCGCCCGTCATCCTCTCCCACTCCTCCGCCCGCGACCTCACCGACAACGTCCGCAACGTGGACGACGCCATGCTGCGCGCCCTCGCCGAGAACGGCGGCGTGATCATGATCAACTTTTTCGACCCCCTCGTGAACAGCCACCTCACGGCCGACGTGATGGCCGAGGTGTACCGACGGAACGGCGGGCGCACGCGCAACTTGCGGACGATCTGGGACACGATCTACGCCGTCAAGCGCGCCCACGGCCTGCCCGGCGCCGCCCTCACCGACGTCGTCGATCACCTCGACCATGCCGTCAAGGTGGCCGGCATCGACCACGTCGGGCTGGGCTCCGACTTCGACGGCGTCTTCGACCTGCCTGCCGGCCTGCACGACGTGACGCGCCTGCCCTGGATCACCTACGAACTCCTCAAGCGCGGCTACACCGAGGCCGACCTCTACAAGCTCCTCGGTGGCAACACCCTGCGCGTGCTCGAAGAAGCCGAGCGCGTGGCGGCGGAGATGAATCCGTCGCCGACGGGCGGGGCGTAGCGAAGCACGACGAGCAACCGAATGTTGCCGCAAAAAATCCCGCCACGCGCCCCTCCCTACAATGTCAGCCAGAGGCCGGCGCGGAGAAGGGGCGGGTGGAAGCCGGCTTCGAGGAAAAAGACGCGGCCACGCCGGAAGGTGGACGTGAAGCGGAAGAACGGCTCAACGAAAAGCGTGAACCGGCGGTTCTTGCTAGCGCGCGTCTCGTCGATGCGGAAGGAAAGGCCTGGGCCACCGCGCAAGCCGAAGTCGATGTCGTAGCCCGTGTACCCGACGTTGCCGATGACGCGGGCCGCGCCCAGGATGCGCACGGCGCCGCCCAGCCCGGTCGAGAGCGTAATCGTCCCCTCACCCCCCAGGAAAGGCGGCGTACCACTCGCGTAGAGCACCCCCTCGACCGTGTAGAAGTTGCGGAGCGAGATATAGCCGAACTGCCCGCCCAGCCCCGGCACCCCCCCCACCCCCACCTGAAACACCTGGCCCTCTTCCGGCGGCCCCGATTGCCCCCACGCTGCCGGTGCCAGTAGCAGGCCCAACACGACGAGTAGGTAAACGTGTGGACGTGAGGAGGGAAGAACGTATGGACGACCTTTCCCCCCGAATCCTCGTCCACACGTCCACACGTCCTTACGTCCATACCCTGCTCCCATAGGCTTTCACTTCGGATTAACGGCGCTGGTGGAACAACCCCCCCTGTTCAGGATTGGCTGCGCCTGGTTTTCATGGAGATTCAAGATTCAGGAAAATAGCGAAGATGGCATTACGTTGTGGGATCGTCGGGCTGCCGAATGTGGGAAAATCCACGCTCTTCAACGCGCTCAGCAGCGCTGGGGCCGAGTCGGCCAACTACCCGTTCTGCACCATCGAGCCGAACGTAGGCGTGGTGCCGGTGCCGGACACGCGCCTGCGCCGCCTCGCCGCCCTCTCGAAATCGGCTAAGACGACGCCGACGACCATCGAGTTTGTCGATATCGCCGGCCTCGTAGCGGGAGCGTCGAAGGGCGAGGGGCTGGGCAACCAGTTTCTCTCACATATCCGCGAGGTCGATGCCATCGTCCACGTCGTCCGCTGCTTCGAGGATGAGAACGTCGTCCACGTCTCCGGTTCGGTCGATCCGGCGCGCGACATCGAGATCATCGAAACCGAGTTGCTGCTGAAGGACCTCGAAAGCGCCGAGAAGCGCATCGACCGGACGGGCAAGCTCGCCAAGGGCGGCGATAAGAAGATCAAGGACGAACTGGCTTTCTACGAACGCCTCCTGGCCCACCTCGGTGACGGCAGGCCTGCGCGCACGTTCGAGACGAAAAACGAGGAGGAAGACGGCTGGCTGCGCTCGCTCTTCCTGCTCACCAACAAGCCCGTCCTCTACGCCGCCAACGTAGCCGAAGACGACGTGCCGGAGGGCAACGCGTACGTGGATGTGGTGCGCGGCATCGCGGCGGAGGAGGGGGCGAAGGTGATCGTCGTCTGTGCCGAACTCGAAGCGCAGATTGCCGAGTTGGAGCTGGACGAGCGGCAGGCGTTCCTGGAGGAGTTGGGTCTGGAGGAGTCGGGCCTGGAGCGCCTCATCCACGCCGCCTACGACCTCCTCGGCCTCATCACCTACTTCACCACTGGCCCCAAAGAGTCGCGCGCCTGGACGATCCGCCGGGGCACCAAAGCACCCCAGGCCGCCGGCGAGATCCACACCGACTTCGAGCGCGGCTTCATCCGCGCCGAAACCATCGCCTTCGCGCAGTTCGACCGGCTGGGCTCCGAGGCCGCCGCCCGCGACGCCGGCGCCATGCGCTCCGAAGGCAAGGAATACGTCGTGGCCGACGGCGACGTGATCCTGTTCCGCTTCAATGTCTAGCGACGGGCGGATGAAACGATGAGTCGAAGAGTCGAAGATTGCTGCGTCGATAAACGCTCGTCGTTCCGTCGATTCGTTTCTCAGAAAAGTCGGCCGAATGTAAGGCTGATGGATGGGGAGCCGAAGTAGTGTTGCGCCTGCTTCACCTCGGGTTCGAGGAGTTGGATGGCCTCGAAGAAGTAGGTGAACGTATAGCCGATACGGACGCCCTGCGTGACTTTGCGGCTCAGGCCGAAGTGGGCACCGATGGCGAGGGTGCCGCCCAGCCCGCCCCGGAACGAGCCTTTCGGGATGGCGCCGATGGAATCAAAGGTGCGCTCCTGCGGCTCGCCGTCATCGCGGACGCCGTTGCCGTTTTCGTCGAGGAAAACGTCGGGATCGAAGCTACCGTTGCCGTCGAGGTCGTCGAAGTAGGGGTATTCCCAGCCGAGGGTGGGGCCGGTGGTGAACTGCAAATAGGGCCGAAAGTCGTCCTCGATGTCGCTTTGAAAGAGCCGCCGGAGGACGCCCGCTTGGAGGGGCATCATCAGCAGGTAATTGGCCTTCGTAGGGATGTAGCTGCGCCCGATGCCGAAGAACTGGATCTCCCGGTCGCTCTTGCCCGCCCCGATGCTCGTCTCGACCATGAACGAGGTGGCGCGCCCGAGGGCTTTCAAGTAGTAGCCGCCCAGCCCAAAGCCGCTATTCGTCACCAGTACCTCCAGCCCCATCCCCGTACCGTAAGGATTCCTGTTGGAAGCTTCTTCCTCGACCGGCGCCGGCTCCTCTTGCTGCGCGAAAGCCGGCCCGGCGACCAGGCTCAGCCCGAGCAGCAGCACGCCGAGCCGGGCAAGAGAGGCAGGGAAAAAAACGAGACGTTTCATGATCACGCGCGGCACGTCACAGAATCTTCGTAAAAACAGTACCCCGCGCCGCTTTGTTCTGACGATTCCCTATTTTTGCCCAGCGCCGCCTGCCGGCCAGGCCGCTTCCGAAGCACAAGCGATCCTTAAAAGTCGTCCCTCATAAAACCCATCCGGTGGCATCCATGAAAATCTTTTACAGCCTATTGACCGCGCTGCTCCTCGTCGGCGCCCTGGGATGCGAGCCGGGGCAGGACGCGGCTGAAGCCGAGACCCGCACCCTGCCGCCCCTCACCTCCCACGCCGACTCGGTGGCGATGCGTTTGATGGAGGGGCATGGCGGCCTTGCCCCGTGGGACGCCGTCCACTTCCTCCGCTTCGACTTTGGCTTTGCCCCGGCGGATGGGGAGAAGCAGGTGCGCGCGCGCCATCTGTGGGACCGCCGCACGGGCCGCTACCGCCTCGAGTGGGCAGGCGGCACGGACACCACCTACGTTGCCCTTTTCGACGTGAGCACGCCGGACAGCGGGCGGGTGTACCTCGACGGCACGCCCCTTGAAGGCGAAGCGAAAAAGGTGCGCCTACAGCAGGCCCATCAGCGTTTCATCAACGACACGTATTGGCTCCTTGCCCCACTCAAGGTGCTCGACGAGGGGGTGACGCGCGAATACGTGGACGACTCGTCCGACGCCGCCACCGACGTGCTGCACCTCGCCTTCCAGAACGTCGGCCTCACGCCTGGCGATCAGTACTGGCTCTATGTCGATAAGGACACGGGCCGCCTCCGGCGCTGGGCCTATGTCCTCCAGGGCAATCCCGACGCCGCCCCGCGCTCTTATGACTGGGCGGGTTACGAGGAATTCCCCACCGCCGCCGGACCCGTCGCCCTAGCCACCCGTAAGGAGGGCGGCACCGTCACCCTCTACACCGACAATCTCGCCCTCACCAATGAGGTTGACGAGACGCTTTTCGCAGAACCCACCCCTCAACTTTAGATTGCGGATATTGGCTTGGGGAAGGCGGATTGCTCTCACGCCACCCCCCATCCGCAATCCGCAATCCGCAATCCGCACTTGAATTATCGTTTTCTCATCGCGCGGCGGTACCTGGTGAGCCGTCGGCGGGTGACGCTCATCTCCGTCATCACTGGCATCTCGGTGGCGGGGGTGGGGCTGGGCGTGGCGGCCCTCATCGTCGTTCTTTCGGTGATGAACGGGTTCTACGACTTCGTGCGCGACCTGCTCGTCTCGCTCGATCCGCACGTCCGCATCGTCAGCGCCGAGGAGCGGGGGCTGGCCGGCGTCGATTCGCTCGTGGCGGTGGCCCTGATGGTGCCGCACGTGGAGCACGCGTCGCCCTATGTGGAGGGGAAGGCCCTGCTGGCGCACGAGGGCGGGGCCGAGATCAACAAGGTCGTCGTCGTGCGGGGGGTCGAGCCGCAGACCCTCCAGGGAGTGAGCAAGGTGGTGGAGCAAACGGGCTTCGGCACGTTCGACCTGGAACGCCGCGAGGGGCGGCCCGGCGTGGTGGTGGGGATGAGCCTCGGGCAGCGGCTGGGCCTGGTGCCGGGCAGCGAGGTGGCCCTCCTCTCGGCCCCCGCCATCGAGCGGATGCTGACGCAGGTCTTCGGCGGGCCGCAACTCACCTGGTTCGATGTGCGCGGCCTCTACGAACTCGAAGCCATCTACGACGAGAGCCACGTCTTCATCGGCCTGGACGAAGCCCAGCGCCTCTTCCGGCTGGGCGACCGCGTCTCCGGGGTCGAACTGCGCCTCGACGACCTCAACCGCGCCGACGCCGTCAAAGAACTCCTCCAGGCCCGCCTGCCCGCCGACCGCTTCACCGTCCTCACCTGGTACGATCTCCAGAAATCGCTCTACGACGTGATGCTGTTGGAGAAGTGGGGCGCGTCGGTCATCCTCATCCTCATCGTCGTCGTAGCCGCGTTCAACATCGTCGGCTCACTCACTATGGTCGTCATCGAGAAGCGGCGGGACGTAGGCGTGTTGCAGGCGATGGGCGTCTCGCGGAAGAACATCCGCCGCATTTTCTTGCTGGAAGGCCTTCTCATCGGTGTCGTCGGGACGGGGCTGGGTCTGGTGCTGGGGTTGGGGCTGGCGTTTCTGCAGAAGTACTTCCAGCTCGTCCCCCTGGCCGGCGCCGACTCGTTCGTCATCGACGCCTACCCCGTGGCCATTCAGCCGCTCGACATCGCCCTCATCGTCGTCGTCTCGATGGGGTTGTGCGTGCTGGCA
>JAHEMB010000207.1 GCA_024643915.1 Rhodothermaceae bacterium
TCGAAGGGCAATTCGTCGCAGGCCGCGAGATCGCCGTGCTGAACCTGCACCTGCGCTCCCTCGGCGGCATCGACGGTTCCGACGGCGACCGCGTGCGCGCCAAGCGCCTCGCTGGGGCGCAATCGGTGGCGCAGATGGCGCAGGATTTCCAGGCCGCCTCGGACGTCGGCCTCGCCGTGGTGGGCGACTTCAACGCCTTCGAGTTCACCGACGGCTACGTCCATGTGGTGGGCCGCATTCAGGGCGACTTCGACGACAGCCGCGACCTCGAAACCGGCCCCGACCTCGTCGATCCGAACCTGACGAACCAGGTGCTCAGCCTCGATCCGTTGGAGCGCTACTCGTTCGTCTTCGACGGCTCGGCCCAGGTGCTCGACCACGCCCTGACGACGACCACCCTCGATGCGGCGGTGACCGGCTTCGCCTACGGACGCGGCAACGCCGACGCGCCGCGCCTCCTCCTCGACGATCCGGCCACGCCCCTCCGCTCGTCCGACCACGACGGCCTCGTCCTCTTCCTGGACGTGACGCCGCCGGAGATCACGGTGGCGGACCCGGCGGTGCTGTGGCCGCCCAATCACAAATACCACACCTTCTCGGTGGAGGATTTCGTGACGGGCGTAACGGAGGTGGATCTGTCGAACGTCTTCATCAAGTCGGTGTCGAGCGACGAGGCGGAGAACGCCGACGGCGACGGCAACACCACCGACGACGCGCTGATTGTCGATTGCCAGACGGTGGACCTGCGCGCCGAGCGGCAGGGCGGCGGCAACGGGCGCGTCTATACGGTGGTGGTGGCGGCGGTGGATGCCGCCGGCAACGAGGGCACGGCCAGTTTCCAGGTGCAGGTGCCCCCGAGCAAGAAGGGCACGGCGGTGGATGACGGCCCGGCCTACACGGTAGCGAGCGGCTGCGCCGCCCCGGCGGCCCTCGCCGCCCAGGCCCAGGCCGCCCCTGAAGCGGCTGCCCTCGCGGTGGAAGAATTGCCCGAAGCGTTCGGGCTGCACGCCAACTACCCGAACCCGTTCAACCCGACAACGCAGATTGCCTACGACCTGTCCGAAGCCACGCGCGTGACGCTCGCCGTCTACAACACGCTCGGCCAGGAGGTGGCCCGCCTCGTCGATACCCGGCAGAGCGCAGGCCGCTACCAGATCACCTTCGATGGCGCCCGCCTCAGCTCGGGCGTCTACTTCACCGTCCTCCGCGCAGGCGGGCAGGCCTTCACGCAGAAGATGCTGCTGATGAAGTAAGGGGTGATGCAAGATGCGCCTCTGCCCCTCAGGGGTCGCTCAAATGCGGCACAACGAGATCGAAGCCCGGATAATTCGTGTAACTGTCTTCGTTCAGGTCGATGAAAGAGAGGTTCTGCCGGTACATCAGCTCCGGCGAGGGGGGCGGGTAGACCTTATCTACCTCCGCCCCCGGCATCGAAGCCGAAGCCACGTTGTCTCGCGGGTTGTAATTGACCTTCTCAGGTTCATCCGTGCATTCGATCACCTGCATCATGCCGAAGTCCTCGTGCAGGAGGATGTGGCAGTGGTGCACCCACCGTCCGACGAAGTCGTCGAAGCGCGTGCGAAAGACCACCCGGCCCCCGTTGCGGGGAACCGGCACAGTGTCCATCCAGCGCGGCTCCGGCAGGATGTTATGCAGCGCGCCGTTCTCGTCGGGCACGTCGATGCGCAGAATCCACATCGGGTTGACGTGGATGTGGAAAGGGTGGTCCGCCCCCATGTTCGAGATCCTGAACTCCGGGTCCTCGTGAAACCGCCGTTGCCCTTCCGCCCTGGACATCGGATAGCAGAGGAAATGCACGCCGTAGGATCCCGGCTGCGGGAAGCGCTCTCGGTCGGTGTGGCTCCACAGCATCGCCGTGGTGTTGTAGAGCACCCATTCTTCCGCCGTGTCGACGAGCACCTGCGAACGCTTCGGATCGTGCGGGGCGAACTTGTGGGGCGGGCCAGGCTCGGGATGCTTCGCCAGGTCGAAGTCCGTGTTGACGGCCATCGTGAGCGTGCGGTTGGGCAGGAGGATCGGCACGTCGTCCTGTTTCGTCCACACGAGGTCTTCATCTTCGGGGTGATCCAGGACGAACTCCTCCGGCACCGCCACCAGGGGAAAGTCGGCGCCACCTGCCCCCGAGTAGCTGACGACGCGCGTGCGCTTGCTGCCGGCCGGCACGCCCGCCCGCCGGGCCTCTCCGGCCGGCACCGCGAGGTCCTCGGGCCCGATAGGCTGAAAGAGCGGCGGCACCGGAGGTAGGTGCGCCACCAGGCTCTGTACGTCGAAGTCTCCCCCTTCGACCGGCTTACCGCGCACGTGGACATAGCCCACGACCACGTCGAAGCGCGGACGCCGCGCCTGGCTCTCGGGGCGTGCGATGCGTTGCTGGAGAAACTTCTGGAAGGCGTCCGTCTGAAGGTGCGCCTCCTGGGCGAAGATCGTGAAGGTCTGCCCGTCGGCATCCAGGGGCGCCTGGAAGAAAACGTCGGCCCGGTTGGCATTGGCCAGGTAGAGCTCGTTTGGACGGACAAAGCTGTTGCGTAGCGATTCGCCGTCGCGGAAGCACGCTTCATAGGCGTGCAGCGCCGCACGTAGCGCCTCCTCTCCTTCGCCTTCGGGGAGCCGGAAGGGGCATTGGGTGCCGGCGTTTTGCGTGGAGAGATCCTTGATCGTGTGCCGCGCTTCCCCGTTCTCCTCCGTCACGAGGGTGATGCCGTCAAAGGAGAGCTGGTGGAGGGGCAGCTTGAGCGTTTCGAGCTCCTGCTGCGTGACCGCTTCGAGCCGCCGCTCGGCCTCGTCGCCTTCGCTTTCAGTGACGACGCGCCATAGGCGCTCCTCCTGGTGCACGTACTGCCCGCGAAGCACCATGAACCGCTTGGTCCCGCTGCCGTCCACGCTGCCATTGAGGATGCGCCAGCGCTCCACCGCGCCGGGTCGCATGAACATGACTTCGGGCGGCCTGACCCCGTTGACGGCGAAGAGAGGCGGAAAGCGCAGGTTGTTGCGCTTGGGCCCCGCATCAAGATCGACGGGCTGTACGAAGACTCGCTGAAGGAAAATGAGGCGTTCGCGGTAGTCATACGGGCCGGTCTTTGCCTCCAGGTCCGGGCGCGGCTCGCCCGTAAGCGCGAGGTTGAGGGCCTCATCGACGTCTCCCTCGACGATCAAGAAGCCGGCCATGCCGCTGGCGACCTGGTTGTGCGCGGCGCCGTGTGCATGCGGGTGGTACCAGTGCGTCCCCGGCGGGTGCGGCATGAGCCGGCCTTTGTGCTCGAAGGCGAGGTCGATCCTGTAGTCCGCTTCCCCGACGCACTCGTTCTCTCCGAGGGCGTGCAGGTCGGTCTCGTCAGCCGCCTGGCGGGCCGCCCAGTCCGCCTGGGGAAGGATCCGCAAGAGCACGTTGTCCGCGTGCGTGCCGTCGGCATGGCTACCGGGCCAGACGTGCATGCCGTGCGTGTGCAGGTTCGTCACGTGGGTAGCGTGCGGCCCGTTGAGGTGCCTCTTGATGCTCCATCCCGGCCGCCTTTCGGAGCGGACGACCTGGGCGAACTGCTCGGGGAAGAAAAAGGCGTTGCAGTCGCGCGGGTTCGCCGGGTCGCCGCCGCGCACCTGCTCTTCGACCAGCACGCATACCTCACGGCGGAGCCTGTCGGGCAACTCGAAGGGGTCCGGGCCGGGGCCGACGTGCGTCTGGTCTTCGTTGAGACCGAGCAGGTTGCGGAGCTTGATGCGGAGCGTGCCGTCGCCGCGGACCCGGATGGTGGGGCCGGGGCTGGCACCGTTGTAGGTAAAGAGCGCAGGGGTCGGGTTGCCGGGAGAGGGGGAGCGGCCGGGGTTTTGATTGCGCGTCACGTTCAGGTGGAGACGAGCCTCGGGCCACCCTTCGGGACGCCACGTCCAGGGCTCCTGCCACGTCTCGGACTGCAAGTTGGAAGGATCAACCAGGGTCTCCCGCACAGCGGGGATCTCCACCGTAGCCGCCGTAGCCTCTGTAGCCTCTGTAGCCTCTGTAGCCGGGGGCTGTGCGACCGAAGCAGCAGGGTCGGTCACGCGTAGTGGTGAGGCGCACCCATAGAGGGTGGCCCCCACGCCGGCAACGCTACATTTGAGAAAAGTGCGTCGTCCGAGCTTCTTCCTTCCCTCCATGTATCCCCCGCTTGGGTTTCTGTCCGATTCCCGGCTCTCTCCCAGCCACAATTTTTTCCGGTCTCCAGGCTGCCCCAGCCCCTCGAAACCGGCGCGGTGACGGCTGCATGGTATTGCGCCGTACCGCGATGATCCATCATATGGAAACGCACCGAAAAACACAACTGCCGTTTAGCATCGACGCATGCGCCAGGCCGCCTGTGGCGCCGGCCGAAGCGGTGGGTGCAGGAGCCACCCGGGTGAAGGCCCATCCTCGATGAATTTCTCAACATCAGGCTTGTATTGTTTTTCTAGCAAATAATGCTGGAAAGAGAAGACCGCACCTACTCTACAGAATAGGCGCGGCTTTCCGGTTTCTTGATTGTAGAGCTTAGGACCGCTCCAGCATCCCCAGCTTCTCGCGTAACTGCGGGTGGGGATCGGTGGCGAAGCGGGCGATGGCGTTGAAGTCGCGCATGAAGCGCATCTCTGCCGGGGCGTCGTTGCGCTCGCGCACGCTCAGTTGCGCCTCGCCCTCCTCCCAACACCCTCCACAATAATCCGCCGCCGCGTGCACAGAAAATGCTACTGATGAGGGCGGCTGACGATGCTGCCGTAAGGGAGCGATCAAGACGAGCAGCCTTTCTCAAACATAAGAAGCCCGATAGCCGAGGGAGGCTACCGGGCTTTTGCATCGTGTACCGCGTACGGGATTCGAACCCGTGTTACCGGCGTGAAAGGCCAGCGTCCTAGACCCCTAGACGAACGCGGCATTTTGCTTTCGCAAGCAAAAAGGGTGACCGAGGGGATTTGAACCCCCGACCTCCAGGGCCACAACCTGGCGCTCTAACCGACTGAGCTACGGTCACCGTCGATCGGGCGAAAAAACTAGCGTATTTCACGCATCGCGTGCAAGGCCGTTCCGGCGCAGTGCCGTTAACTTTCCGTCCAGCCGATATGAAGTTTCGGTAAACGCAGCGGCGTCAGCGGATGACGGCGACCTTGCCGTAGGCGGTGCCCTCGCCGTCCTGCCCCACGGCCACGACCAGGTAAATGCCCGACGGCACAAGGTCGTTGTTCACGTCGCGGCCGTTCCACCGCGTGCGCCCACCACGCGCCGAGAGCGTCGCCACGAGGCCACCGTGCGGGGCGAGGATGCGCAGCTCCGTCGCTTCCACCAACCCCTCGATGAAGATGGACGGCTCGGCCCCGCCGCGCAGCACCACCGGGTTGGGATACACGAAGAGATCCTGGGCCGACGACGCCGGGGCCACGGCCTCCCCTTGGAAGCTGATCAGGCCGCGCTCGGTGGCGAAGAACACCTCTCCACTCTGCCCCTCGACGATCACCGAGATGACTTCATTTGAGAAAAGGGGCGAGTTGTCGGTGGTGAAGTGGAGCACCTCACGGTAGCCCTGGGCCGCCGGCTCAACCAGGTAGACGCCCTCGGCGGTGGCCAGCCAGAGGCGATTGGCCGGGTCGGCGGTAACGTCGTTGACGCGCAGGCCGGAGTCGGTGAAGAGGAACGGGCTTTCGCCGGGCACGGTGACGTCGCGTTGCGGCCAGATGAAAGTCAGGCCCTGCGCGCCCTGTGCCACGGGGGCGTTGAGCAGGTAGGCCGGCCCGTTGTCCGTCGCGATCCAGATCAGCCCGTCGCGGTCCTCGGTGACGGCGGTGACGAAGGTGCTGGGCAGGCCGCTGCCGCTGCTGCCCTCGCTCCCGAAATACTGGCAGGCGTCGTCGGCAGGGTCGGCGGGCGTGCGGCCCGTGTTGATGACAAGCACACCCTCGCGGCGCGGCGTCTGGCTGCCGAAGGTATTGTCGTCGAGGAGGGTGATCCACTTCTGGCCGAAATCGTCGATGTAGATCTTTTCGAACTCAACATCGTCGGGGCGGAAGCCGGGGCAGGAGGGCGCTGGGAGGGCCGTCCACACGCCGTCCGGGGTGCGCACATGGAGGGGATGCACCGACGCCATATTGCTCACCCAGAGGGTCCCATCCGGCTCGGTCGCCACGCCACCGATGATGGTGAAGGGACTGGTGCTGGTGATGCCTTCGAGCGAGGAATTGTCCGGCCCAAAAGTTTCGAGGCTGCCGTCAGGCGCGAGGCGAGCCACGCCGAAGCCGAACGAGCCGGCCCAGAGGGTGCCCTGCCCGTCAGTCGCCACGCGCCAGTATTCATTTGTGTTCTGGAGAGGATCGAAAAAGCGACCCGTGAAGCTCGTCCACGTGCCCTCGGCGTCGAGCCGGTAAAAGCCATTGCCGGCGATGCTGCGGGCGCCGGCGGCCCACAGGGTGCCTGCCTCATCCACATCGAGCTGGACGAAGTTGTTGTGGAAGGGGCCGTCGGGAATGATCTGCTGCACCGTTTCGAGTTGCGTCCCATCCGCCGAGAGGGCCACCTCCAGCAGCCCCTCTTCGCGATCCCCCACCCAGAGGCCCCCATTCGGCCCAATCCCCACGGCGGTCGGTGCGGCAAAAGCCCCGCCGCCCACCTGCCGCGCCACGCCGCCGGCCTCCACCACGATGAGGTTGAAGCGTTCGAGACCGAGCAGCCGACCGGGCGTCGCGAAGAGGTCGGTCACCGCGTTGTTGCTCACCCCG
>JAHEMB010000208.1 GCA_024643915.1 Rhodothermaceae bacterium
CGCAGGCGCTACGAGCAGGATTTCGATTCTCTGCTGGACGAATATGAACTGACCGACGAAGAGATCCAGGCGATCAAGGCGGCGGACATCGGGCTTTTGTACGTGCTCGGCGTCAACATCGGCCGGCTCGGCTTTCTGGCGGACATCGAGGTGGGGCAGTTGGAGGCGACCATCGAACGCCTCGAACGAGGCGACTACCGGATCGAGGAGCGCATGGTGCTGGAGGCCCACTTCGGCAACGGCGTGCCGATGGAGACCACCTGGGCGCTCAACGAGTTCGTCATCGAACGTAGCGGCGCCGCCAAGCTCATCGCTATCGACGTGGCGGTGGACGGCGTGGCGCTCAACACGTACTGGGCCGACGGCCTCATCATCGCCACGCCCACCGGCTCCACAGCCTACTCGCTCTCCACCGGCGGCCCCCTCGTGATGCCGGGCGTGGACGCGCTCATCCTCACCCCCATCGCCCCGCATACACTCACCGTCCGCCCCCTCGTCTTGCCGGACACGTCCGTCGTCGAGGTGCGTGTGCAGGCGGGGCAGCAACCCTACGTGGTCGCCGCCGACGGCTACAGCACCCTCGTCGAAGAGCAAGACGTGCCCATCACCCTGCGCCGCGCCGCCCACACGGTCAACCTCGTCAAGCTGCCCGAACAGCACTATTTCCAGACGATCCGCACCAAGCTGATGTGGGGTGCGCGAAATGAGCGCTAAATAGCTGACGGCTGACCGCTGATAGCTTCTCCACCGACATTCCCACAACGCGTTTCCCTTCAGAACGCGCTGAGCCTCTTTCCAGACCGCAACGTTTATGCTATACGACGTCATCATCGTGGGGGGTGGGCCGGCGGGGCTGAGTGCGGCGCTCGTGCTGAGCCGGTGCCGGCGGCGCGTGCTGCTGTGCGACGATGGGCACCCGCGCAACGCGGCCTCCTCGGCCCTCCACGGCTACCTCACCCGAGACGGCATTGCCCCGGACGAGCTGCTGCGGCTAGGGCGTGCGGAGATCGTGGGCTACGGCGTGGAGATCCGAGAGGAAAAAGTCACGGGCGCCCGCTGCCTAGAACCCGGCGATGACGATAAAGCTGCCTTCGAGATCACCCTCGCCGGCGGCGCGTCTCTCCGCGCCCGCAAGCTCCTCCTGGCGACGGGCGTGCAGGACGTGCTGCCGGACGTGGCGGGCGCTGCCGACTTCTACGGGCGGGGCGTCTATCATTGCCCGTACTGCGACGGCTGGCGGCACCGCGACGCCGCCCTCGCTGCCTACGGACACGGCGAAGACGCCGTCGGCCTGGCCCTGAGCCTCAAGACGTGGTCCGCCAACGTGACGGCCTGCGCCGACGGCGAATCCGTGAGCGACGCGGACCGCGCCCGCCTCAAAGCCAACGGCATCGCCTTCCGCCCCGAGCCCCTTGCCCGCCTGGAGGGCGACGACCATCTCCGCCGCCTCGTTTTCGCCGAGGGGCCGCCCCTCGACTGCGACGCGCTGTTTTTCAACACGCGCCGCGTGCAGCACTCGGCCCTACCCGAAGCGCTCGGCTGCCGCAGTGACGAACGCGATGAGATCCGCACGCGCGGCAAGCAGCAGACCGGCGTTCCCGGCCTCTACCTCGCGGGCGACGCCGACGGCGACGTGCAGTTCGCCATCGTGGCCGCCGCCGAGGGCGCCGTCGCCGCCGTCGCCCTCAACCACGAGTTGGCAGAGGCAGCGCTCGTGAAACCGTGAATTTGCAGAATCGCCGAAGATGGGCCGCCGCACGGAAGCCTGGAAACCCGGCTCCGGTTGTGTCGTTGATTGAAACCGCTCGACGGCTTGCCGGCATTGGTCGTCGCCGCAGCGAAATCCCGGTCAGGTAGCTCAGTTGGTAGAGCAACGGACTGAAAATCCGTGTGTCGGGGGTTCAATTCCCTCCCTGACCACCTAGCGGAAACGCCTTGAATTAGCCTATAATGGCGATTCAGGGCGTTTTTCTTTGTCCGGCCGTTTCTTCCGAAAATGCAGCTTCGCGCAGGTTTTTGCAATTTCGTGCCTAAAACGTGCGTAAAAGCGGGCGGGCTTTACGAATAGACTCTGGCAAAGCCTCACGCGCCAAAGGTCCGCTGCATCGCTTCCTTCAACGTGTCGGCGGCCAGATGGGCGTAGATGCTCGTCGTCCGAATATCGGTGTGCCCCAGTATAGCGGCCACCACTTCGAGCGAAAATCCTTTCCGCAAGAGCCACGAGGCCGTCGTGTGACGGAGGGAATACACTGAGAAACGGTCGTCGAGCTTCGCCAGGCGCACGTAGGATCTTGAAGCGGCGGGTGAACAGGTTGCCGTTGAGCCCAGCGCCCCCCTGCCCTTTCAGCACCGGCCCGCCCGGCGCCCCGGCATGGTGCTGATTCTCGTTCGCGCCTTCACCGATTACGCGGAAGAAGAGGTGCCACGCTACAAGGTGGAGCGGAAGTGAGCCCAGCACAAACGGGAAACGCCCCTGCCGACGTGCAAGCACGCGAACAAGGGCGAATCCCGGCAATCGTTTGAACGCTCACCAGAGCCGCCTGAGAGGCCAGCCAGGTGAGGTACATCTAATGATACGAACGTGGCGCCGTCAGCTCCAGCCGCTCGGCAAAAGAGTGAGCCCGCAGGGTTGGGGCGACCCTGCGGACTCTGCGCGTGCGATCCTCCCTGCGTGCGGTGATACGCCGCCTTCAATTACTCTAACGGGGATGCCCGCTCAGTGGGGCGTCTTCTCGAGATGCTGGCAAAAGAGACAGGCTTTAAGAAAAAGTAATGGCCGGAGAGCGCTGCAACACCCCCCGGCCGGTGTGTGCTTGGAAGGTGCTACCTTTAAACCAAGCACACAAGCTGTTCACCGCCTCGCCGGAATCCCGGTTCCCCTCACCCGGCGCCGGGAACTGAGTACGTTAATTTGATGGCGGAGGGGGAAGGGGAGGGGGTATGATTATGATATCCAGCGAATCATTGTAGTCGCACGTCGTGCAGCGGCCCGCCGTCGTAGCCGGCACGCCCCCATAGTCGAACTTTCCGCGCCCTCGAATCGGCGTGGCTTCGTCGCCAGCACCCAGTTGCCCCGTGAAATGAAGCTCAGCCCGATGAAGCTCGAAGACGTTCCCGCGCAAAAGGCCGTGGACAGTCAGCTTCCCTTCACCGCTGATCGCTTCCTCGTCAGCCGTTTCCCCACTTACCAATACCTCCAGTTCGGCAACCCGCCGGTTGACCTTCGTAAAGCGCCCGTCGAAGTTCATAAGCGCCATCGTCTTGATGAGCTTCATAGAAGCAGGGTCGAGGGTCGTGGTGAGGGCAGCCCTTTCCTCCGGCCCGGTTAGTTCGGTGCCCGCCTCGCAACCCACGAGCAACACGAGCAAGACGATGGAGAGGGAGAAGCCGTGTTTCATCGAAGGTACCTCGGCAGTGCCGATTCGTGAAAAGGCCCGCCGGAGCGCGTGAAAATACAAGGGGCCTCTTTCTATAACGGACTTTCTAGGCAGAAAGTCAAGAAGTGCTGTTGAGGCGAACGACGCCAGGTACAATGAAAGAGCCCGCAGGGAGGGCTACCCGGCGGGCTCCGTGCGTGCGATCCTCCGTGCGTGCGGAGGTTCGTCACCTTCTCTTACTATGACGGGGAGCCCCGCGCCCAAATCAAGCGCACGTGGAGCCGCCGCCACTATTTACAGGTGAGCTTGGTGTTGCTCACCGTCGAGGTCACGTCGCCGTTGGCGTTGACCGTAAAGTGCATGATGGCCGTAATCAGCAGGTTCGGCGCCTGCCCCTGCCCGATCACACGGATGGCGACCGGATTCGAAAACGTCGCGCCGGGTCCTAAATTGAACGAGAAGTTGTCCGAGTAGTTCACGCGGTAGCGGTTACCCTGGTCGCCGGTCCCATCGGCGTGGATGTTCCAGTTGTCGGTGAGATGGAAACCGCCGCTGCCGTCGACGCGAACGTGCGTGGTGAACTGCCAGGTGCCCGACATTAACACGTTCTCCCCGTTACAGAGTGAGGCAAAAACAAAGACAGGGAATTTGGTCACCGTGGCGGCGTTGGCCGTCGCGCCTATCTCGGCCACGAGTGGTGCGTCGTCGAGTGCCGTGAGTGGGGCCTCCTGGCAACCGGCCACGAAGACGGCGACGAGGGCAAGGAAGGCAACGGGGCGTAGAGCGGAAAGGAAAGAGGTCATGGCGAGCCTCACAGGTTGATGGGATGGTTGGGAGAAGCGCTCCCCCATGAGGACGACAAGGTGACCGGGGGTCATGACCTGATGCGAACAGCGAGCACTTACAAGACTAACTAGGGTTTAATTAGGAGAAAGTCAAGTCTCCCACCGGCAGGCCGCCCCCGAAGCCCATCTCCCTCGCCGCCAGCGTGTAGCGCAGCCACAGCGCCGCGTGCTCGCTCGCCTCGATGCCATGCAAATCACGCAGGCACTCCGCCGCCAGCGCGTGCGCCTCGCCCTCGAAGAAGGCCGGGTGGATGATGAAGGCTTCGATGTCTCGCCGTGCCGCTTCGACCATGCTAGTGGGCCGGATCTCGACGCCCCGCCTGGCCTCTCGCATGGCCCGGCGTACCTCGTCCGTTCGCTCGGTGCCGGTGCCGCAGCGTTTCCTGTAACGGTCACATTCGGCTATAACAATCTCGTTAATGCGCTTGCGACGTGCGAACCGAAGGCAGGCTCGGCCATTGTCTCACCTATCCCTCATGGTCTTCCGTTCAATCATCAAACGCAGTGACAGGTCATGAAAAAGATCGCTTTACCCATCGTCGTCCTCGCGCTTCTGGGCCTTGCCTTCACGCAACCGTCCGCGATCCTCGATAAGGTTAACTTTAAGACAGACGTAAGCCAGAGCGTCATCGTCCCCTGTGCAAACGAAACCATCGCCTTCGACGGCGCCCTCCACGTACAGGGACACCTGAACGAGAATGCAAACGGTATTCACGGAAAGCTGCACTTCAACCTCTCCAACTTGAAGGGCGAAGGCACGAGCGGCACGTCATATGTGGCGCAGGCCGTGGGCAACGGCTCGCTCAACGTCAACTTCAACGGGGCCAACAACGGCACCGTCGTCGTGAACTTCCACGTCAACGGCAAAGGCAGCGCGCCCAAGCTGAAAGGCCACGCCAACCTGCACCTGACCCAGAATGCCAACGGCGACTTCACCGCCACCGTGGCCAACGTTAAGGTTAGCTGCCGGTAAACGGCACCATGAGGCGGCCCGCCCAGGCAGCCCCCCGAACGAGGAGCCTGACTCGGTGGAAATGGCTTCTAAAATACAAAAGCGCCTGCCGGAGGGAATCTCCGGCGGGCGCTTCGCATCTCCGTACGAGCGGGCGTTGTGTGCCGCCCAATTTGCAGGTTGCTTTGATATTGCTCACCGTCGAGGTCACGTCACCGTTGGCGTTGATCGTTGTGAGCGTGATAGCTGTAATCTTCAGGTTTGGAGCCTGCCCTTGCCCGGTCACCCGTATGGCGACCGGATTCGAGGAAGTAAACGGCAGTCCCCCGCTTCCGACGTTTATGGAAAAGTTATCCGAGTAGTTCACGCGATAGCGGTTACCCTGGTCGCCGGTCCCATCGGCGTGGATGTTCCAATTGTCGGTGACATGGAAACCGCCGCTGCAGTCCGGCACAGCGTCTCACGGCCCCCGCCTCATTTTATCAACTGCACCGTCTGCGTGAAGTGACGCTCCGGCGTCTCCAGCCGCACCAGGTACGTGCCGCTCGGCAGGCCTGACGCTTCCCAGGCCACTGCATGACGGCCTGCTTCCCGCCGGCCCTCTACGAGCACCCGTACCTGACGCCCCAGCACATCGTAGACCGACAGCCGCACGTGGGCCGCTTCTGGCAACGCGAAGGTAATGGTCGTCTGCGGATTGAACGGATTGGGGTAGCTGCCTTCGAGCGCGTACGACGACGGCGCCTCCCTCGCCTCTTCCGCCGCTGAAGGCGCTGCGGCCAGCGCGCCCTTGCCCGCACCCTGCACCCGCGCCACCCAGTCCTTCATCGCGCCGTTGGAGCAGCCGTGCTTCGTATGGCCCTTGCCCAACCCCCGCGCCGCGATGATCTGCTCGCAAGAGCAGCCGCCCGTATCGGTGGTGGTATAACTATGCGCAGTGCCCTTGCCCTTGCCTTTCCGCACGGTGTCAAAGGTGTGATCGCCATCAAAGAGCGCCCAGCGGTTTGGACGCAGTTTCCGCCGTGGGACGGTGGCTTCGGGAATGACGGTGCCGGGGCACAAATCATCGCCGTCGAGCACCCCGTCGCCATCTCTGTCGATCACCCTGCCCCAATAGTGACTCGGATCGTCGTCGCTGACGGTGGTGTTGCCGGGCGAGGTGCCCTGCGCCGTGCCCACGTTGCGGTACTGCCCTTCCGTGGCCGTGCCGTGGCCGGTGCACGTCATCGACTCACCCGGATTCAGTTGAGACTTCGGACAGCTCACCGCCACTCCCTGATCGTCGCTGACGGTGATGTTCGTCAGCCGCACATCGCCCGTGTTCGTGACACGGTAGGTCCACGCGACCGACTCGCCCACCTCGATGCTGGGGCCGGGCGCGTGGTCGGCGTCGTGCCCGTTGGTGGCCTTCTCAATCCGAATGCTCGCGTTTTCTCGGACCTTGCCGTAGTAGTGGCTCGGATCCGTATCGCTGACGCGGGCGCCCTCGGGCGAGGTGCCCCCGGTTGTGCCCACGTTGCGGTACTGCCCTTCCGTGGCCGTGCCGTGGCCGG
>JAHEMB010000209.1 GCA_024643915.1 Rhodothermaceae bacterium
GTCGGCGCCGTCGTCGAGCGTCAGGTGGGGCGGCTTGTCGATGCTGCGGTCGATGCACCAGTAAAATTCCTCCACGCTCTGGCCGTACCAGGCGTAGATCTCGATGCCGGCTTCGGCGAGCGCCGCGGCCACCTCGTCGTTGGTGGAAAGGGGGTTGCAGCCGCTCCAGGCCACCTCGGCGCCACACGCGGCGAAGGTCTCGACGAGGACGGCCGTCTCTTTCGTTACGTGCAGGCAACCGCTGATCTTGTAGCCCTTGAAGGGCTTCGTCTGGGCATATTCGTCGCGGAGCCGCATCAACACCGGCATCCGGCTTTCGGCCCATTCAATGCGGCGGCGGCCCGAATCGGCCAGGCCCAGGTCGCGCACTTTGTAGGCGCCTTCCTTGTGATCCATGATTTTCGTGCTTTGTTCTTCGTGCGTCGTTCTTCGAGGTCCTCGTGCAGAGAGGGAAATTCAAGAACAACAAAACGCCTACCGACGTGCGGTGTTTTCGATTGGGGGAAAATTCAAGGTAGGCGTGCGTTGCCCGCACAGCAGCCGGGTATCACCGCAGCACCACCATCCGCTCGACCTGCTGCTGGCCGCCGGCGCGGAAGTGCAGCAGGTAGACGCCCCCGGCCAGCCCCGCCGCGTCGAAGCTGAGGGTATGAGTGCCGGCGCCCTGCTCGCTCTCGACGAGAAGCGCCACGCGGCGGCCCAGCACATCGTACACTTCGAGCGTCACTGGCTGGGCTTCGGGGAGGGTGTAGCTGATAGTGGTGGCGCCGGCAAAGGGGTCGGGGAAGTTGGGATGGAGCTTGAGCGCGCGGTCCGTCGCGAACTCGTCGTCTTCGGTAGAGAAGGCATAGCCGGCCTGATGGATCTCCCACGTCTCGCCCGAAGCCACGGCACGACCGCCGCCGAAATCCACGCGCAGGCGGATCTGCTGCCCGGCGTAGGCCGTGAGGTCGAACCGCGTCGAGACGAGGTCGCCGGAGCCGCCCGAGAGGACGGTCTCGTCGTGCATCGGGTGGCCGGGCGCGTCGAGGCGGACGAGGTAGCCGTCCTCGGAGACGAGGAGCTGCCAGGTGGCGCCGTCGTCGGTGGAGACCTTGACGTTGCCGCCCAGCCCGGCGCCGAGGGTGAGGCGGTGGTCGAGCACGAAATGCATCGTGCGGGCGTTGGCGGGCAGGTCGAACGGCTCCAGGACGAGGCTGGAGGGGGCGGCCTCGCCGGGGCGCACGCGCCACAGGCTGCCGGCCCGCTCCCACAGGCCGGAGGCTCGAACGCCTTCGAGGGCGCTCGCGCGTTCGGTCAGGCGGTAAACGATGCGCAGAGGTGGCTCGCCCGGCGCCGGCGCCGTCGTTTCGTTGCCGGCGAAGTCGCGGAGGATGAAGCGGTAGTCGATGCGGTCCCCGGCTTCGGGCGCGGCGGCGAGGTCGAGGGCGCCGTCGAAGGTCGTTAGGTCGGTCGGGCGCATAGCGAGGCGGGTGCTGCCGGCCTGCCGGCCCGCGTCGGTGACGATCTCATAGGCAACCTGCACCTCGGCGAGGCCGGTGTCGTCCAGGGCGCGCAGGGTGAAGGGGATGGGCGTGGCGTCTCCAGCGCTGCGCTCGCGTTCTACCTCGGGCAGGGCGAGGGCGGTGGGCGGGGCTTCGTCGGTGGGGTGGAGTGTGGTGACGGTGACATCGTCGAGGTACCAGCCGGCGAAAGAGCGGGCGTCCTCCTCGTTGCTGGCGTCAGCGCCGAAATCGAAGCGGAGACGGAGGTCGGCGGCGGGAGGGAGGGGTAGGATCTCTTGTCGCCAGCCGTAACTGTAGCCGCCAAAGCCCGGTTCGCCGCCGAGTGGGTTGCCGAAGCCGGCTTCGATGACGCCGTTGTAGCCGCCCTCGGGCTGCAAAACGCTCCACGTCTGCCCGCCGTCGGTCGAAGCCTTCACGTTGGCGCCGTCCCAGAGGGTGGCCGTGCCAGGTTGCGGGAGGGCGGTGCCGTCGTGCTCCAGGTCATACCAGTGCCAGAAGACGAGGTAGGCATTGCCGAGCGTACCGAGGTTGAAGGGGGGCAGGTCGAGCGAGGCGCGATGTTCGGCAGCCGGGTAGGTCCCGTCGAGGTTCGTGCCCCACACCTGCTGCCCGGAGTGGGCCACCTGCACGCCGAAAGCCGGCGCGCCGCGCTCCCACACGCCGCCGGCCTGGAAGTCGCTGCCGGCCGTTTCAAAGTCGAAGGTTTGCAGCACGCCCTCGGTCACGATCCCGAAGGCGAAGGTACCGTCTGTGGGAAGGGCCGCCTCGTTTGCCGCTGCCGCCGTGTCGCGGGCGAGGAGGCGATAGCGGACGGTGCTGCCGGTGGCCGGGACGAAGGCCCCGGGGAAGGCGGCGCGGTAGGTGCCATCGATCTCTTCCAGGGCGAAGGTGCCGCTCTGCTGCACGGCGCCGTCCGACCCTTCCACCGTGTATTCGACCCAGGCGGCCTGCACAGCGAGGTTGTCCTCTACGCTGGCGCGGATCTCGGGAGGCCAGGCGGGGCGGAGGAAATTCAGCAGGGGCGCGTGGCTGATGGTGGGAGGTGTGGCGTCGGGGCCGGCGGTGAAGCGGAAGGTGGTGGCAGGGGCGTCAGCGGGGAGGCGGGTGCGGAGGGTGCTCCCATCGACGGCCTCTACGTAATAGGTGATCACGCTCGTCTGGGCCGGGAGGGGGAGGGCGCCGGTGTAGCGGCTCGTGCCCGTCTCCGGCGTCAGGGCCAGCTCCTCAAAGGGGCCGCCGTTGATGCTGTAGAAAAGGGTCACGTGGTCGATGGGCGCCGCCCGCCCGCTTGCCAGTACCGTCACCGGCACGCTGCCGCCAGCCTGCTCGGTCGAGGGGAGGGGATCGTGCTCGACGATGGGGCCGAGGGCAGAGGCGTCGATGAAGCCGCGTGTCCCGAGGCGGCTCAAAAGCACGCTCGTGTGGGTGCCGCCGTAGAGGTCGGCGTCGGCCTGGAGAAGGGCCTCGGCAGCGTCGGCCATGGTGACGGGGACGCTGAGGTAGGCGTGCGAGGCGAGGCTCAACCGGTCGGTAACGTCACGCCCCAGGTCCGAATAAATCTCCATCAGCGACGTGGCCCAGAGGCGGCCCTCATCCCAGATGTCGCAGGAGGCGCTGTCGTCGCAGCGCAGGTCGTCGGGGTAATGGCCGGGGTGGTCGAGGCGGCGGCCGGGCCAGATCTGCCCGTCGCCGCTGTCCCAGCGAAACACCTCCTGCCAGTCGCTGCGTTTGGTCGCACCGCTTTCGGCGAGGCTACGGGCGTAGGAGGCGGCCCAGTAATCCGACCAGCCCTCGTGGAGCGCTCGCCCCTCGGCGGTGGCGCGGAGGCCGGGGCTGCTGCCTTCGAGCAGGGCGTGGCCGTACTCATGCAGGATCACCGCCGCGTCTTCAGCGTCGTCTACACCCCCGGTGCCGAAGAGCAGCACGTTGGCATTAGGAAGATATTCCGACTGCTCGCTGCCGTAGGCCTGCGGGTTGACGGGGATCGGGCCGTCCTGCGTCGCGTGGCCGATGTCGAGGGCCTGCACGTACCGCTGGCTCGCGTCGATATGGTAGTACGCCATCACGGCCTCGAAGAAGTCGTCGGCGCGGCTGTAGCGGAAGGCGCCGGCATTGGCCTCGGCGGGCGGGGTGTAATCGCGGTCGTGGCCGGCGGTCGTGTTGGCCATGATGCGGACGAACGGCCCTTCAAGTCGGTAGAGACCGTCGCTGCCTTGCGTGATGTCGCGCAGCGTCACTTCCCTGCGCTCGGCATTCAGCTCCGGCAGGTCGGCGTCGGCGGCATCAGCGAAAGGTGGTCCGTAGGCCTGCCCCGCCGTGCTGAGCGGATCCGGGTCGAAGATGAAGCCCGTGCCGTCAGCAGAACGTGAAGGTGGATTCGCGTCCTCAATGCTTTCTTCCACCGTCGGCGCCTCGAAGATAGAAGATGGAGGATGGAAGATGGATTCGTATCGCGAAGCGCCGTGCTCGCCATCCTCCATCTTCCATCCTCCATCCTCCATCCGTCTCACGTGCATCCCCTGGTCGATCACCTGGATGAGCGCGCCGGTGTGCGCGTCGATCAGCACCTCTAGCTCGGCCACGGTTTGGCGCGGCCAGGCCACCAGGCGCCAGGCCAGACGGGGCGTTTTCGTGGGGTAGACGATCAGTTCCGGCGCGCTCGTCGCCGCCCCGCCCTCGATGAGGGCTTCGGTTCGGGCCTTTGCCTCGGCGGCAGAGAGCGACGGGCGCGGGTTGAAGGTGCGAAGGGAACGCAGGTGCGGGGCATAGCCGCTCATGACCATCGTCGGCTGGCCCGACCGGTCCAGATTCACCTTCACGAGGCGGTTGTAGACGCGCAGATCGAAGAAGGTCTGCTGGAAGACGAGATGGTGGGCGTAGCGGCCCTCTTGCACCTCAGCCAGCCGGAGGTCGTCGGCCTCCAGCGCCCAGCCAAAGTCTGGCGCAGCGAGGGCGAAGAAGGCGCGGGCGGTGGCTTCGGGCGAGGCACCCTGAGGCACGCGGGCGGCGAGGCGGTAGGCGGCGCGCAGCACGCCCTCCTCTACGTCCATCCGGCCCCCTGGCACCTGCTGCGTGCGGAACGTCACCAGGGGATCGGCCTCGGCGAGGCGGGCGCGGGCGTCGCCCCGTAGCACGTCGAGCGTGCGTGTCTGCGCAGTGGCGTCAGCGAAACAGAGCAGCCCAAAAAACAGCAGCGCAACGGCCGAGAGGAAACGAGACATAACAGAGAGCGGTATGGCTGAAAGGGACTGCGCCTCTCGCGGCAGCACCTCTAAAAATAAAGCACTTGTCGCGAAGGGAAAAGGGGTATTCGCAGTATCGGACGCCGCCGCCCCCGGCATAAGCTAAGGAGCGAGAGAAAGGGGGAGTGGACAAATTTCTTTTTTCCGGCTCCCCCTTTCTCCCAGTCCTTCAGTTCACGCGAGCTGCCCTGCCTTCTCTTTCAGGGCCTCCACGTGGTCGAGCTGCTCCCAGGCGAAGTCGCTGCGGCCAAAGTGGCCATAAGCGGCGGTAGGGCGGTACTGCGGGCGCAGCAGGTGCAGCCGCTTGATGATGGTCGCCGGGCGCAGGTCGAACGTCTCGCGCACGAGTTGGTCGAGATGTACGTCCGGGACGACGCCGGTGCCGAACGAGTTGACGCGGATCGAGACCGGCTCGGGCACGCCGATGGCGTAGGCGATCTGCACCTCGATTTCTTCGGCCAACTCGGCGCCCACCAGGTTCTTCGCCACATGGCGGGCGGCGTAGGCGGCGCTGCGGTCCACCTTCGACGGGTCCTTGCCGCTGAAAGCGCCGCCGCCGTGCGCTCCCTTGCCGCCGTATGTATCGACGATGATCTTGCGCCCGGTCAGGCCGGTGTCGCCGTGGGGGCCGCCGATGACGAAGCGCCCCGTCGGATTGACGTGCAGGATCAGGTTGTCGTCGAGCATCTCGTTCGGGATGACGCGAGGGATGAGGATGTCGCGCACGTCATCGCGGATGGTTTCGAGGGAAACCTCTTCGTCGTGCTGGGTGGAGACGACGATGGTATGGACGCGGCGCGGCGTCCCGTCGTCCTCATACTCAATCGTCACCTGGCTCTTGGAGTCCGGGCGCAGGTAAGGCATCAGGGTCGTCGTCTTGCGCAGGTGCGCCAGCTCCCGGACGAGATGATGGGCGAACGTGATGGGCATCGGCATCAGCTCCGGCGTCTCGCGGCAGGCGTAGCCGAACATCATGCCCTGGTCGCCCGCGCCCTGGTCGGCGTGCAGGCCGTCCCCTTCGTTCACGCCCTGGGCGATGTCCGGGCTCTGCTCGTGGATGCTCGACAACGTCCCGCACGACTCGGCGTCGAAGCGGAGGAGGGGGTCGGTGTAGCCGATGTCGCGGATGACCTGGCGGGCGATCTGCTGCACGTCCACATAGGCGTTGGTCGTCACCTCGCCGGAGAGGATCACGAGGCCCGTCGTCACGAGCGTCTCCACGGCCACGCGGCTGTGCGGGTCCTGCTCCAGCAGGGCGTCGAGGATGGCATCGGAGATCTGATCAGCGACTTTGTCCGGGTGTCCTTCCGAGACGGACTCTGAGGTAAAGAGGAAAGGCATGCGGGTACGGAGGAAGAAAGTGGAACGGAAACGGCGGCGTGGTCTAGAAGCCAGTAAAGCAGTTAGGCGAGCAACGAGCCTTTTCAACGCATCGTCGGGGGGCGGCGCGCGAAAAGCAAAAAAACGCTCTCAGGGCTTGCAGAACCGAAGAAGGTCGATTCGCTAAAAAGGGCGTGCCCGGTTGGCTGGCCCCACGCGAAGTTGTTACAACGTTAAAACGATCTTCATCACGTACCAAAATAGTTTCTCTTAAGTTCGATCTCAAAGCAAATTTCGTTGAATGCGTGGCCCGTGAAATTGCTTCTGCGGCGGGCCTGCCTTAGTTTTCAACGTTTGGCGTGCAAAGGGCTCCTGACGGATCCCTCCGGCCCGCCCCCCGTATCTTGCAAACAAAACCTACCGCATTGGCAAAGGAGGCCAACCCTATGGCAGATAACGTTGAGAGCAAAGTCAAGTCGATCATCGTAGAGAAGCTCGGTGTCGAAGAAGAGGACATCACCCGCGATGCCTCGTTTACGAACGATCTCGGCGCCGACTCGCTCGACACCGTCGAACTCATCATGGAGTTCGAGAAAGAATTCGACATCACCATCCCCGACGAGGATGCCGAGCAGATCGCGA
>JAHEMB010000210.1 GCA_024643915.1 Rhodothermaceae bacterium
GATCGTAAATCTCCGTCTGCGTCGCCACGGTCGAGCGCGGGTTCTTCGAGAGCGTCTTCTGCTCGATGGCGATGGCGGGGGCAAGGCCGGTGATGAGATCCGCGTCCGGCTTGTCCATCCGTTCGAGGAACTGCCGCGCATAGGCGCTGAGACTCTCCACATAGCGCCGCTGCCCCTCGGCGTAGATCGTATCAAAGGCGAGGCTGGATTTGCCGCTGCCGGAGGGGCCGGTAAAGACGATCAGTCGATTCCTCGGCAGGTCGAGATCGACGCTCTTGAGGTTGTGCTGCCGCGCCCCCCGAATGACGATGTTGCGGCGGGCGGTTTTTTTCGCTTCAGCGGAAGCGTTGGTGATGACGGGGGTTTGGGCGGCGGAGACTTCGGCCATGCTCTAGGGTAAAATTTGCGATAGCGTTTGCAGGTTAATGGCGGCGTCGAAGATCGACCGGCCCGGAATCGTGAATCCGGTGCTTGCGATCTCGCCCGTGCCCGACTTCATCCGCAGCCCGTACCGCTCCTCGTCCAGCACGTACTGCTCAAAGACCTCGGCCTCGGGGTCGAGAATAAAGTATTTGCCCACCCCGTGCGCCGCGTATTCCTCGAATTTGATACCCCGGTCGATCTTCTCCGTACTAGGCGAGAGCACCTCGGCGATGAAATCCGGCGCGGGCAACTTCGTCTGGTCGGGCGTGATCGCCGCGGCTTTCTCCTTGCCGAAGAAGCAAACGTCGGGCTCGTAGTGGTTGCGCGTGAAGACGGTCAGCAGCTTTTCATAGCCCACAAAGCCCAGTTCTTCGATCTGCACAAACAGATCTAACAACTTCAGCAGGCACTTCGTCGTTGCGTTGTGACGAACTTTGACGGGTGAATGCACGACGATCTCACCGTTGATGAACTCGGCTTTCTGCTGCTCCGTGACGACCTCGTAGAAGCATTCGCGCTGCGCACGCTCCATTTCCAGTGCGCGCGTAAGCGCCTCGACGTGGCGGGGTAATTGCGGCGAGTTCAGCAGTTCTCGGACGGCGGCGTCCATTTCGGCTAGCCCGAAAAAATGATCGGTGGAATGCAGAATAGAAACGCCGCCGGTGCCGTGATGTTTTGCTTTTAAGCCTCGTACAGCCCCCTCAGTCTTTCTTTCAGGAAGACACAATCCATCGCATCTTTCGCACACCCTGTTTGCTTCATCCTCAACAGTAGTTCGGCCGAGGCGAACGGAACGGCGACCCCTTCGATTTCAATCCTTTCAATCTCCTCGGCCGCTTCTTCGTACTGGATGCCGCACGCGCTCAACAGTAGATCGATCACGATTTCGTCTATCACGCGTACGACGACGTACTTCTCGAGATCGTCGTCGTCCATCTCTCGAATAGCTTTGGCAAAAATTCCAGCGCCTGCCTGAGCCGGAGGATGTTCTCCGGCGCGCTTGCAACAAGCAGGTCAATGTCTTCGGTGGCGCGCAGGTAGCCTTACTGAATCACCGACATTCCGCCAACGATGAGGTACCTGACATCGTGCGCGTTTAGCGCTCGGCAGAGGGCGACGAGGTCGGTCCGATCCGGGGCGGTGGAGACGGCGATCCTGTTTCTATTCTTCAAACGCCTCGAAGCTGGTGAATCGGAAAACGCCACGCGCGTACCCGCTCAACGCACCCAGCTTGTCCGCTGTCCGTTGTAGCCGGTCGAATCGCTCCCACTGGGATGGCAGATTCCCGCCGCCGATGACCTTCATTTTCATAACAGTAGATTCGAAAATAGATCCTTCCCTCTCCGAACGTCCTCGGTTCAACAGGCGTTCCTTTTAGTACCGGGACGAGGCGGAACAGCCGCAACGGCGCCTCGGTAGCAGGGCACGGCAAGGTTCAGAAGCCGCTGCTTTCACGCGCGCTTTTGAACCTTGTTTTTGCCTCTCCCTCTCGTGCAGATTGATTCGTAGAAGGCGCCGGTCATGACGTTTCTAAACCCCCTCGTGTTGCTGGGGCTGGCGGCGGCGGCGATCCCGCTCATCATCCACCTCTTCAACTTCCGCCGCCCTCGCAAAGTCGATTTCAGTTCGCTCGCTTTTCTCAAGGAGTTGCAGAAAAGCACGATGCAACGGGTGCGGATCAAGCAATGGCTGCTACTGGCGCTGCGGACGCTCGCTATCGCCTGCCTCGTCCTGGCCTTCGCGCGGCCTACGTTGGAAAGCGGCTTGGCCGGCACCCTCGGCGGGCGGGCTAGTTCCTCCATCGCCCTCGTTCTCGACGCTTCGCCTTCGATGACGTTGCGGGATGCGCAGGGCGAATACCTGGAGCAGGCGCGCGACGTGGCAACGGGGCTGGTGGAGCAGACGGAGCCGGGTGACGAACTGTTCGTCCTCACCACCGCAGACAACGCCGCCACCGATCCGGCGGCCTACACCAGCCGCAGCGCCGCCCTCGACGCCCTGGCCGACGTGACGGCGCAGCCCGTGACGGCCACCACTTCCCAGACCCTCGGGCGGGCGGGCCGCAAGCTACTAGAGGCGGATCACCTTAACAAGGAGATCTACCTCATCTCCGATCTCCAACGCAGCACCTTCACCGATTCGCTCGGTGCTTTCGTGCCGGAGGGCGTGCGGCTTGTCCTGGTGCCCGTAGGCGACCGCGCGCACGCCAACGTGGCCGTGACCGAGGTGCGGGTAGCCAGCCGCATCATCGAAGAAGGGCAGCCCGTGCGCGTGGAGGCCACACTCGTCAACTACGGCGACGAGGCGGTGGAGGGCTACGGCGCCAGCGTCTACCTCGAAGGCGAGCGCGTGGCGCAGGCCACCGCCGACCTTGCGCCCGGCGTGCCCGGCACGGTCGCCTTTACCGTGACGCCGCAACGGCGCGGCTGGCTCGCCGGGCTGGTGCAAATCGAGGACGACGCCTTTGAGCAGGACAACCTCCGCTACTTCACGCTTCACGTGCCGGAGCGCCGCCGCATCCTGGTGGTGCAGGGCGAAGGCCAGCGCACCGACTACCTCCGCCTCGCCCTCTCGCCCGAGATCACGCAGGGCCGCGTCGCTTTCGACACCGAGACGATCCCCGAGAGCCGCCTCGCCGCCACCTCCCTCGGCACCTACGACGCGGTGGTGCTGCTCGGCCCGCGAGATCTCGCCAGCGGTGAAATCGAGGCTGTCACACGCTACGTCGAGGCAGGCGGCGGGCTGATGATCTTTCCGAGCGAAGCCGCGCAGGCGCCGGATTATAACGCGCTCCTCGGCGGCCTCGGCGGCGGGCGGGTCAGCGGCTTCACCGGCTCGCTCACGGCCCGCCGCGCCATCGCTGCCTTCGACCGCACCGACCTCGAGCACCCGCTTTTTGAGGGAGTCTTTGACCGCCCCGGGGCGGCCCAGCCGCGCGTCGAGAGTCCGGATGTCTACTATGCGATTAACTACACGCCCGGCACCGGGGGCGAGCAGACGCTCATCGCCCTCTCAAACAGCTTCCCCTTCCTCCAGGAAATCCGGCACGGGCGCGGCGTGACCTTCCTGAACGCTGTGGCGCCTGACCCGCGCTGGAGCGACCTGCCGGTGCGCGGCCTCTTCATCCCGCTCCTTTACCGCTCTATCTATTACCTCTCCTCCGGCGAGTCGGTGGCGGGCGAACAGTTGACTGTGGGGGAGCCGGGCGAACTGCGCCTGACGGGCGTGCCGGAGAATATCGAGTTGCGCCTGGTGGCACCCGACGGCGCCGAACTGACGCCCGAGCAGCGCACCCTCTTCGGTGCCGTGCTCCTCCAAACCGACGGCTCCCTCCGCATGCCCGGCATCTATGATGTACGTGCGGGGCAGCAACTCGCCCGCCGTGTGGCCTTCAACCTGGACAGCCGCGAGTCGAACCTGGCTACCTATGAGGCTGACGAGGCGGTCGAAAAGCTGAAGGCTGCTACGGGAGGGGACGTGCGCGTGCTGGACGTGGCCGGGGGCGGCGTGGAGCGCGTGATGGAGGCCCTCCGCGCCGAGCGCACCGGCGTCGAACTCTGGAACGTCTTTTTGCTGCTCGCGTTGATTTTTCTCATCGCCGAAATGTTTGTCGCCCGTCAATGGCGGCCCGAGACAGTGAACGCCTGATCCTCATTTCCGAAGCTGAACGAGCGTTTCCCCAAGCCGATGCCAGCCGCCCTCGCCTCTGTCTTCGAGACGCTGCACCAGATCCTGGTGGGCGGTTTCGTGGCTGTGACGGTGCTGCTGCTAGTGGTGACGCTGACCAACCGGCTGCGCACGAAGGACGTGATCCTCTCGTGGCATCCGGGGCCGCTTCTTGGCGTGCCACGCTGGCCCGCTCTCTTCCTCGGCCTCCTGCTGGCTTTCCTAGTCTTCGCCCTCCTCACACAGCCCCATGTGCCGATCCTGATTTTTGGCGGCTATCTGTTGGGCGGGGTTTTCTGGTTTGCCGCTGCGTTTCTCGCGTCCGCTTTCCATGTCACCCAACATGGGCTAGTTCATCAGATCAACCGGTCCGGTAGCGCCGTGGCCTGGGGCCAGGTGGTCGATTATTTCGTCGCGGCAAGAGAAAAAGAGCAGCGATACGTTTTCTTTTACCTGGATGAAACCGGCTCCCGCCGCCGCCTTGAGTTGCACGTTCCTGCCGCCTGCCAGGAGGCTTTTCACCGCATCGTCTGCGCTCACCTCGACGCTCGCTTCGATTTTGCCATGGAGCAGGCTTACGGGAAGAAGGCGTTGGAAGGGTAAAAAGTAGGGGACGATAAGGCGGGCAGAGCAGATCGAAAGCCTCCGATTGTTGTGTTTCCACTCCTTTTTGATAGGTCAGTACGGCAGGATCTTTGCTCTCTCTAAGGTTAAGCAAATAAACCGTTTGCCTTCCTCGCGTAGTGCGTTGGAAACGGCAACATGGGGTGCGCTCTTAGGTATAACCGTTCCTTCCCCGGTACTAGGAAGGAGCGCTGCTTCACAAGTGCTTCACAACGTTTGTTCATCATCCGGTAGTTGCTTTTGTATCCAACGCAATCGCCCTCGACCGAATCCGCAATTCTGGTAGGCGTCGTGACGCCCGGCAACAGCCGCTGGGACGTAGAAGACTCGCTCACCGAACTTGAGCAACTCGCCGGCACGGCCGGCGCCGAGGTGACCGACCGCGTCGTGCAGTCTCTCGACCGGCTCAACGCCGCCACGTACGTCGGCAAAGGCAAGGTGCACGAGTTGAAACGCCTCGTCGCCGAGCGTCACAGCGACCTCGTCATCTTTGACGACGACCTCTCGCCCGTCCAGATTCGTAACCTGGAGAAGACGCTCGGCTGCAAGCTGCTCGACCGCTCCGCTCTCATCCTTGATATTTTCGCCACCCGTGCCCAAACTGCCGTGGCGAAAACCCAGGTAGAGCTGGCCCAACTCGATTACCTGCGCACCCGCTTGACGCGCCAGTGGACGCACCTTTCCCGCCAGAAGGGCGGCATCGGTACCAAGGGACCGGGCGAAACGCAGATCGAAACGGACCGCCGCCTCATCGGCGACCGCATGGCCACGCTCAGGGATCGACTGGACAAGATCGACCGGCAGCGCGTGACGCAGCGGAAAGGTCGCACGCAGTACACCCGCGTCTCGCTCGTCGGCTATACGAATGCCGGCAAGTCGACCCTCATGAACGCCCTCTCTGACGCCGACGTGTTCGCGGAGAACCGTCTCTTCGCCACGCTTGACGCCACCACGCGCCTCGTGCCGCTTGACTCGAACAAGGAGGTGCTGCTCTCCGATACCGTCGGGTTCATTCGCAAGCTGCCGCACAAGCTCATCGAGAGCTTCAAGAGCACGCTTGATGAGGTGCGCGAAAGCGACGTGCTGCTGCACGTGGTCGATGCTACCCACCCACGTTACGAAGATCACATCGCTGTGGTCATCGAGACGCTGAAAGAGCTGGGTGCGCTCGGCAAGCCCACCCTCATGGTCTTCAACAAGGTGGACGCTCTGGAAGAACTAGGGCTCCTCGGCACGCTTCGGCAGGAGCACCCGAATATCGCATTTGTCTCCGCCCTGCGGGGCATCGGCCTTGAGGACCTGAAGAAGGCGCTGTTGGATGTCATTGAGAGCGACTTTGTCGAATACGTGGCCTACGTGCCCGTCACCGAGCAAAAAGCCATCGCTCACATCCACAGCATCGCCAACGTGGCAGAGGAAGAATACATCTACCTAAATGGGGAGGAAGGGAAGGCGCCGCAACCCGTCGCGCGCCTGCTCTTCCGCGCTGCCCGCCGGCATGAGGCGGATCTGCGCCGGATGCTGGCGCGGTACGAGCGGTATATCCCCGCCGCTGCCTGAGCCGCGTACACAGGCAAAAAAGTTAGCGAAGGGCAGAGGAATTTCCGCTTGCGATTAGCCTCTGTTCTTCGTAAATGTAAATAGAGAGGCCGGACCGGGGCGCACTCGCGTTTTCCTTGATCTTTACCCCTCCGTTTCAGGAAGGATCGAAGAGTGCCAAAACGGCACGCGAGTTGCGTCGTTTATCAGGGTACCGCAGGGGTGCGACCTGCTTCCCACCGCTTTAGCCGGTACGACTGCTATGACCATCCAGAACCTCATCAGTTGGGCCACCCCGCCCCTGAGCCCAAGCGACACAGTGGAGCACGCGCTGGGTCTGCTCATGGAATTCAGGGTACGGCATCTGCCGGTGGTGGATGACACGGGGACGCTCGTCGGCCTGCTCTCTGAGTAGCGCCTCCTCGATGCCGCCGGCCCCGATGCCGAAGTGG
>JAHEMB010000211.1 GCA_024643915.1 Rhodothermaceae bacterium
GACTCTACTCTAAGACGTCTATGGGCTGCGTGGCAGACCTTGCTCAGACGAGGCGACCGAGGGGATCCTGGGGCGGCGAAAATGCTCTATTTGAGTTGACACTTTCCGCGTTGTGTCGTGGGTCGGGATTCCGTAGCTTCGATTGGAGATCTGTTTGCGGCAGCCTGGTCATAGAGGGGCTATGCAGTTTTTCTTGCTTTTCAGCCAGATTGCCATTCAATACCAATAGCGAGGACACGTACGATGAAGCGGTTGTATCTCCTGGCCTTTTCGTTGATGCTGTTCAGCGTCGGGTGTAGCACGGCGCGGCAGGTTGCCCGCCAGGTTGGCGTGGGCGCTCAGGTGCCCGAGGGGGCGACCATGCTCTTCGACGGATCGCGCGCGATGCTCGACGAGAAATGGATATACTGGGAGGGCCCCCGCTTTGCGTCTGCCCTCCCGATCAAGTGGCAGATCGTCGATGACCCCGCTGATGCGGGGAGCGTGGTGATGACCAGTGATCCGGCTGCCGCCGGGGGGCAGTACGGCGCCGCCGACATCGTGACCAAAGAGAAATTCCGCGATTTCCGGCTACACATCGAGTTCCTGATCGCAGACGAAGGCGGCAACAGCGGCGTTTACCTGCAGAACCGCTACGAAATCCAGGTGCTCGATGGTGACTCAACCGACCACGGCATGGCGGCGGTGATCAACGAGGCCGCAGCGCCCTACTACCCGTATCACGGTGTGGGCCGGTGGAACGCGTACGACATCGTTTTCCGTGCCGCTCGCTTTGACAATGGGCAGCGCACGGAGCAAGCCCTGCTGACCCTCTATTTCAACGGGGTCAAGGCACACACCAACCAGCCCATCCAGCAAGTGTGGGGCGGGCCCAACTCCGGCCTCGACGGGGGCAACGACGAAGGCCGAGGCATCACGGACCAGCCGGGCGGGCTCAAATTACAGGCCGAGGGCCACGACGTGCGCTACCGCAATATCTGGATCCAGACGCTGGATTTGAAGGATCCCGAGACGGATTTCTGATCGCATCAAGGCGGCTGAAAAAACGCATGATAAAGGCGGCCCGCGCCATGTGCGCAAACCGCCCCATCGCCTTGCTCATGAGCAAAGCTCCGCGTCCGTAGCCTTCTTCCGTTAGCGCCGGGATTACCCTTTGTACCTATAGACGATGCGGCCCTTCGAGAGGTCGTAGGGCGACATTTCTACGTCGACGCGGTCGCCAGGGAGGATGCGGATAAAAAATTTGCGCATCTTGCCGGAGAGGAGGCCGAGGATTGTGTGCCCGTTGTCGAGTTCGACGCGGAACTGGGCGTTGGGGAGGGCTTCGGTGACGACACCTTCCTGCTTGATTGGTTCTTGCTTAGCCATATGGATGGGTTAGGTGACTCGGGGTATCGATGAAAACGGGGGCCGCCGCACAGTTGGCACGATGGCTGTGTCTCCGTAGATAGAATCAGTATACGGGTTTACCTGCCAACATGGTCCGCCGTTCTAAAGAAAAAAGCCTTCCCTGGGAGGCCACGTGGCATCGGTGTGCTCAGCAGACGTTTCGAAGACGAGAAGGCACGCACTGCGTGTGCGAACGCTATTCGGTATCGAATTGAAGCCTGACATTCTCAATACGCGCCTGCACGCGCCCGTCGGCATCGGCGGTGCCCTGGATGGTGGCGCGCATCTTCAGATCGGGGGCATGCCCCTGCACAATCAGCAGCAACTCCACTGATTCACCAAATACCCCATCCTCCTCCGTGCCGACGACAAAAGCATCGCTGCCTCGGCCTTGGTGGGAGACGCGGCTGATGGTGCCGGTGCCGATAACGTGGGTGCCATCGACCTGGCCCTCTACACGGAAGCCGCCGCCGCGCCGAACCGCTACGTGAAACCGTATGTCGAGGCGCCCCTCCAGGCGGACCGGCTCGCTGCCAGGTACCTGGACGGTATGCCCCAGCGGCAAGCGTACCCGCGTAACGACAGGGCCGGACTGGGCCCATGCTGCTGTGACGAGGACCGCCATCAGGGCGAGCAGGACTACCGCCCGGTTCAAGGTTTGCAGGGTCATTGTTACCATTTTCTTCCGTTCAGCGTTGCTGGCAAGAAATCCACAACCTACTCCTATTCTGCACATGCAGCTTGGTTTCAAGGTATTCTTCTATAAAACAAATGGCATGCCCAAATCTGCTCAATGACGGGCCGCGTCGAAATTACCGCTGGCTTTACTTGGGCAGACCGACATTTGGCCGGGGAGAGATACTTCGAGCCGAGGCATATGCCTTTTATGCACGAACAATCAGCAGCGCCACGTCGTCGTCGATCCGGCCACCGGAGAATCGCTCGACCATGCTCCAAAGGCGGGAAAGAAGGGACTCGGCCGATGCGCCGTGGTGCAGGGCAACGAAGCGTGCCAACCGCTCCTCTCCAAAGGCTTCCCCCCGCAGATTGCGCGTCTCGACGAGGCCGTCGGTGTAGAGCAGGATGAGATCGCCTTTTTCAAAAGAGATTGTTTCGGTGAGGAAGAGCGGATCGGGTAGAAGGCCGAGGGCGGGGCCGGTTGGGCGAAGCCAGTGCACCTGGTGCGCCGAGGCCTGCCACCACAGCGCCGGGTTGTGGCCCGCGTTGCAATAGTGCAAGCGACGCTGCTCCACATCGAGCGCGAGCAAAAACAGGGTGACGAAGCGAATTGGCCCGAGGTTGTGACGGAAGACCTCGTTGAGACGCCCGGCGAGGGCGTGCGGGGCGTCGTGCTGCGGCCCGAGGATGCGAAGCGCCGCCTGCATGTTTGACATCAGCATGCTCGCGGGCAGGCCCTTACCCATCACGTCGGCCACGAGGGCGCCCTGCATGTTGTCGCAGTACGGAAAGAAGTCGTAATAGTCGCCGCCGACGATGTGGGCGGGCTGGGCGTGTGCGGCGAAAGTCAGGCCGGGCAGGGCGGGCACGCAGCGCGGGAAGAGCTGCTGGTGCACCTGCGCCGCCATCTCCAGGTCGCGTTCGAGGGCGCGCTTCTGCGTCTCCGAATAATGATCGAGGCAGACGCAAAGGGTGAAATCCATCTCCAGCCGCGCCGGCTCCACCTCACCCTCGCAAAGGGCGCATCGCCCGAAACTGCCCTCGTCTAGGCAGGCAAGGGCATGGTCGATCTCCGAGACGACATGCAGGCCCGCCGCCGCGCCGTTGGCCCCGTTTCCCTGCTTCTCCTCCATCGCCCCATTCAGCCAGGTCGTCACCTGTTCCCGGCGGCGGCTCAAGGTATCCCGAAATCGCTCCAGCAGCCCGGTTTCCATCACGCTTTCTCTCAGATAATGCGGGTATTGTGGTACGTCGCCTGGTCAGGCAGGATTCGCCGTAACCCGCGCTGTCGTGTTTAAGTAAAAATATGTGTAAAGAATGACGCCCCGTTGTCACCAGCCCGCAATAAGTTGCCGGTCCACCCCACTCAAAATCAAGCAGATAGCTATGTCGAAACCCGCCATCGAACTGTCGGTGTTGCAGCCCTTGGAGGCGTTACGGGTGCGTACGCGCGGCGCCTACGAGGGCACTATCACGGCGCCCGGTAAGCTCGTTTCCGACGGCAAGATCCTTTTTTCTTTGGATCGCGTGCTAAAGAAGGAAAAAGAGCTGGCTGAGAGCGTTGTTGAAAAGGCTTCCCGACGTAACGTCATTCCCCAGGAAAAGGCCGCGCAAGTATTCAAGGTCATTGCGAAAGAGGCGACCAAAAAAGCAACCGTGCTGGGGCAACTCGAAAAGCCCGGCTGGGTGCGCGCCGACGGAACAGATCGTCTTGCCGTGCTGCGATACGGGCGCGGGCGCAGCACCAGCTACGTCTTCGTCAGCGCCTACCGACTGCTGTTGTTGAAAAAGCTGCTGCGGAGCGACGAGGTGCGTTGCGCCGGTCCGCAGTCGCCCGTGTTGCTGCGACGCCGGGGCAGAGCCGTAGGAGTACTGACAGCGCTGACCATCGAACCCCACATACAACGATGATTTGCCCCTGAGGTAGGGGGTATGCCGTTGTCGTATCGCAGAATTCACCAAATCCAAAATCCAAAAATCGAAATCTCGAATGGGTTCGGCTTGCGGAAAAGGCTGGAAGGGGCTAGTTTGGCTCTTCTGAATCTCGCAATGGCATTCATTTTTGATCCAGCACGTGCGCCCGGATACGACCTACGACTATCTTCAGCGAGCGCGGCACGAGAAAGGCGCTGGCTTTATCGTGCTCATCGACCCGGATCGGTTGGCCGAAGAGGACTTGCCGCGCTTCGCCGCGTACTGCGCCGAAGCGGAGGTAGACGCCCTTTTCGTGGGCGGGAGTCTGCTCCACGCTATCGCCTTCGATCAGTATGTGCAGCGGCTGAAGGCAGCCTGCGACCTTCCGGTCATCGGCTTTCCCGGTTCGCTCAGCCAACTCTCCGGCGCGCTCGACGCCGTGCTCTACCTCTCTGTCGTCAGCGGGCGCAACCCGGAGTACCTCTTCGGGCAACACGTCTATGCCGCCCCGCTTATTCGTCGGCTGGGCATTGAGCCCATCTCGACAGCCTACATGCTGGTCGAGTCCGGGCGGGCCACGACGGCGCAGTACATGAGTCATTCGATGCCCCTGCCGCGCAACAAGCCCGACGTGGCCGCCGCCACGGCCCTGGCCGCCGAGATGATGGGGATGCGCCTGCTCTTCACCGACGGCGGATCCGGTGCCGAGCATCCGGTGCCCGAAGAAATGATCGCTGCCATCACCGAGACGTGTGCGGCGCCGCTCGTGGTGGGTGGGGGCCTTAAGACGCCCGAGGAGGTGGCGCGCAAGGTGCGGGCAGGGGCTTCGTTCATCGTCGTTGGCAACGCCATCGAAAAGCGCCCCGACCCCGGTTACGTGACCGAATTGGCCGCTGCCGCCCACCTCGCCGTCCCGAAGCCATTCTGATCGCCTGTTTCGCGCTTCGCTTTCTGCACCGTTCCACGCGCCTTCCTTCGGCCCTTCGGCAATATCTTTGCATGGCGTAGGGTCGGAGCTGTCGAGGATCGGTGGCATTGGGGAAAGCAGGGCATCTAACGTCAGGAAAATGAGCGACTTGCTCACGCGCTATCTCCGTCTGATCCGCCTGCCTGCGTCTATTCTAAAGGTCAGCGCCGTCCTTCTGCTGGTTATTTTGGTGAGTGACGGATACGTGGTGCGGGCGCAACCGGTGCTGCATCTGGACGACCTGCCTGCGGACAGTCCCAATACGCGATTCTTCGTCGATGAATTCCTCGAACGGCGCCCCGGCCTTTCGATGAATGGCTTCACCTGTGGGGAGGCGTGTGGAGACGGGCTGGGGCTGGCCGAGGTGCTACGCGCCGTCTACGCCGAGGCTGATCCTACCGTTGTGCTGGTCTTTGAGCGGGTGCTGGCGCTGGCGGGAGAGGAGGTCGAGGCCAACCCGGCGAGCCGAGGCGCGGTCATCCGCAACACCGAGCGGCTTCAGGCCCTGGCCCTCGTGGCATTGGCGAGCTACGTGCTGGCAAAGAACGGCAACTCCTTTACGCTTCTCAACGCGCATGCGCAGCACCCGATCTTGCCGCCCGACGAAGCGCTAGCTCGATTGCGCAGCGGACTTACCACCCCGACGGCCTTCTCGGTTGATGATGCCCTGGACGTGGACGCAGTGAAGTGGACGATGGCCCTGATGAACCTGGCCCGTACCCTTGATCTCTACCTGGCCCTCGAAAACGCGTTTGCGCACTTCGGCGACCCGGATTATGCAGCCCCGGGTGCCACGCGCCTCCTCTCCTGCGAAGAGAAAGGGCGGCTTCTGGGTGATTTTGCTCGTTCGGTAGAGCGCCTGAATGCCCTCGCGACGGCTGAGGTGCTGCCCGGCTTCGGGGTGGGTTGGGATGAGGTGCAGCCGGGCAACTGGCCGATGAAGGCCCATCTGGCCGTCGGCTACGCGGCGCTCGCCTACCAGCGGCCCTCCGGTGCGCTCTGCACGGAGTATAGCTACTTGCCACTCGACGATTGGCTGCGCCGCGCCTTTCGCAGCGCGGGCGAGCCGACGGCGCAGGATCGCGCCCGCCACTGGCACTATCAGACGCAGAACGGCCGTCGCTTCTTCGCCGAGGGGCCGTACTATTTTCACCTGACTCTCAGCGAAGTGGTGCCGTTCTGGCACGCCATCCGTCTTAACAGGCTGCTTGATGTCTTCGCGGACTACGACGGCGACGACCCGTTTCGCTCGACGTGGTTCCTCGAGCCGTTGCACTGGCTGGCCGACCTCGTCACGCCTGATGGTCGTGTGCCCCCCCTTGACGACGGCAACAAGGCGCGGATGGAGCATACCGGCCTTCTCCGCTGGTCGCCCGCTTACGGTGACGGCCCGCTGGGTCGAAAATTTGCCTGGATTCACGACCGGCCGATCCACGGTTTCGGCGCTGATGACGATCTGTTGGTGGTCATCCTCGCCATGCCTCGCCTCGGCCGCGGGCAAGGACAGCCGCCCGTTCCGGAGGTGGGGAACACGCGGCCCGAGCAATCCGGCAGCGGCGGCGAGCAGCAACTCGTTCTACGGCGGACAGACGGGCGCGGGCACATCCACTACGTGCTCCTCAACGGCGAGAGCGGGGATGCCCTGCGCCGGGGCGAGGGCCACGAGCAGGCCGACCAGATGCAACTCCTCTACTTCGTCGATGGGATCTCCGGCTTGCTCGATTCCGGGTA
>JAHEMB010000212.1 GCA_024643915.1 Rhodothermaceae bacterium
GCGGGACATGCTCGGCGGCAACGGCATCACGGGCGAGTACCGCGTGATCCACCACATGGTCAACCTCGAAAGCGTCAATACCTACGAGGGCACCTACGACATCCACGGCCTCATCCTCGGGCGCGAAATCACGGGCATCCAGTCCTTCGTCCCGCGCGGCAACGACCTGCCCGAGCCCCGCAGCGAAAAGCCAAAGGCGGATCGCGAACTGGTCGAGGCGGAGTAATCCCGGCGTAACCGTTTGCCAAGGCACGGCGTAGGCGCGGCGCTTCCTGCTCACGAAATGGAGGTCCTTCATGGACATCGAGCTCTTGATCCTGCTGGCCCTTATTTTCACCTTCGCGTCTGTCATCATGTCGCTCATCTTCAGCATGGTGAAGACCAAGATTCGCGCGGATCAGGCGAAAGCCGGCGGGAGCCTCTCGCAAGGCGAACTGAAGGTGCTCGTCCGCGAGGCGGTGGAGGAAGCGAACGCCCCCCTCGAAAAGCGGCTCGTACGGATTGAGCGCCGGCTCAACGAGGACCGGTCGATCCAGCAGGACCAGGGCCGCCTGTTGCGCGACGCGCCCCCTGAACTGCTGGGCGCTTTGGACGAGCCGGACGAAGCGCAGGTGACGGGCCGCTCCGTGCGCCAGCGGCTCGCGTAATCTGGATCGCGCGCCGCGCTTTTCGTAACTTCCGATTTCCGCGGCGCGTACCCTGCCCCGATTCACCCGCTCCTCGCCCTACAGGCCGTTCGCCATGGAAGAAATTCTGATCCCTTTCATCATTTTCTCCTTCATCGCCATCGTTATCAAGATGCTCGTCGATGCCTCGAAGGAGAAGGCGCGGCTGCGGTACAGCGGCAAGCAGGCCGACAACAGCCTCACCCAGGGCGAGTTGCGCCGGATGATCGAAGAGGCCGTCGCCGAAGCCACGGCACCGCTGATGATGCGTCTGGAAGTGCTGGAGGAAGAGCGGCCCCAACTGCCGGCCGCCGAGGCGCTCTTGCAACTGGACGATCTGGAACAGGGGGAGGAGGAGCCGGTGTACCAGCCCTCCCGCAGCCGCGTCTCCTGACCGCTCTTCTCCTGCGTGCTTGTCACGCGCCGTATCGTTTCTGCCGAGGCGCCCATGCCCGAAGAGATTTTTATCCTCGCCCTTCTTGGCCTCGTCGCCGGCACCGCTACCGTGGTTCTCCTCACGACGATGATCTTCTCCTACCTGCGCGATAAGCACGGGATAAAAGACAAGAAAGGCAAGGCCGTCGTGTCGAATGAGACCAGCCTCACGACGAGCGAGTTGCACGCCTTGATGCGGCAGGCGGTGGAGGAGGCCACGCTCCCCCTCGCCGAGAAGATCGACGACCTGGAGCGCCGGCTGGACACCACCCGGCAACTCTCCGCCCCGACAGATTTGTTGGAAGGGTTGCATGACGAGGCCGATGTCGAGGAGCCGGTCCTGGGTCGCCGTCGTGTCCGATGAGACTTTTTTTGGTGCCTTAACTCACGTATGCTTATCGACGATAGGTCGCAAGAAGAGAGAAGCATCGAGGAGCGGCCCAGGCAGGCAGCGGGGCTGGGGGTGGCCCTTGGCGGCGGCGGCATGAAAGGCTGGGCGCACGTCGGCGTCATTTCGGAGTTGATGCGCCACAGTCTGCATCCCGACGTGCTGGCCGGGTGCAGCTCCGGCGCGCTCATCGGCGCCTACTGGGCCGCGGGCTATTCGCTTGACGAGATGCGTCGCTTCATGCGCGAACAGAAGACCTCTGCCCTTTTTTCGTTCCGCTTCGACGGCCTTGGCCTGCTTAACACCGACGCCCTCCGCGAATATCTCCGCACTCACCTCCACGACTGCACCTTCGCGGACCTGAAGGTGCCATTCTACGTCGTTTGCACCGACCTGGAGACGGGCAAAGAGGTTATTCTCTCTCAAGGCTCTGTCGTCGAGGCCCTGCTTGCCTCCGTCGCGCTGCCCGGCATCTTTGCCCCGGTCGAGATCGACGGGCGGCTCCTGGTGGATGGCGGATTGTGCAACAACGTGCCCGTGAGCCCGCTCGTCACGCACGGCGCCCGCTTCACCGTGGCCGTGCGCCTCCAGCCGGAGTTGACGGGCCTTACGGGCGTCTCCCTCCGCAAGCCTCCGGCCGCCGGTGAGGAAAAGCGCGTCAGCCTGGCGATGTGGACCGAGCGACTCAAGCAGACTTTCCGCCCCGAGTCAAGCCGCCTGCCCAACGGCTTCGAGGTGCTGGGCCGCTCCCTGGAAATCGTCATGGCACAGATCGCCAACTACCGCCTCCAGGCCTATCGCCCCGACGTGCTCATTCTGCCCGAGGTTCATCACATCTCCGCCCTTAGCTTCTCCGAAGAGAAAGAAGACCTCTTCGGCGCTGGCCTCCGCGCCGCCCGTGCCAGGGAAAAAGAGCTGGCCGAAATCGCCCGCCGCCTCGGATAAAATCCGAAACTCGAAATCCGAAACCCGACAACTGGCCAACCCACTCACGTCTCCTCATCTACGTAGGCTAGGTGGCGGAAGTAGGTCTGCTCCTCGAACGAGGCGCCGAGCGCGCCGATCATGAGACCGAGGGCGGCGACGAAGCCGGACAGGATAAAGTAGTTGCCGAGGGTGATGTCGCCGTCGAGTGAGGCGGCCCAGCCCTCCACCAGATGATTGCCGAAGAGTGTGCGGGTTAGAGCGAAGGTGGTCACGAAGAGGAGGGCGTAGGTGGTGAGCATCCCCAGGAGGACGGCCAGGACGATGGACACGTTCGCCACGACGCGCTGCTCGCTCAGCCGTAGAGCCCGCCGCCGCACCAGGAGTTGCTGCCGGTAGAGGATGTACAGGCTGGTGCCGCCCAGGGCCAGGAGCGACAGCACCAGCACGCGGAGGGCCGGCTGGCTCATGCCCAGGTCCCACGCCTCGGCGGTGATGACGAGAAGGACGAGCGTGGAGGCCGCCGCCGTTGTGAGTTTGCTCAGGCGAAAGGGGAATTGCCACGGCTTCACGTGCGTCACGGCAGCAGCGATCTCGCCCCGGTTCTGCCAGGAGGCGCGCAGGTAGAACAGGAGCGCCTTGCCCCGGTACGCGCCCGTCTCCTCCAGCCGCAGGTCCGCCACTTCGTCAAAGGCGTCGCGGAGTCGCTCCAGGTCATCCTCGGAGAAGTGCGTCATCGCGTCGAGATCGTGGACGGTGCGCAGGTCGAACATGAAATCGTCGGGGTCGTCGTCGTGGGGGAGGTCGTTGAGGTGACCGAAGAGGTGGAGGGCGAGGGCGGTGAGGCGCCGGGCGAGCGTCTCCACACGGTCGTCCTGGCTCAGGCTATCCTCGGACGCCGCCGGGTCGATGCGGGCGGTAGAGAGAACGGCGACGTTGATGGTCTTGGCAGGCGTGCCGAGGGCGAAGGGCTTGTAATGGCTCTCCAGGTCAGTATCCGTGACGACGAGGGCGTAGTCCCACCGCCGCAGGTCGCGCTCGCCCGCGCCGTGGTCGAGGAGGGTGGTAGGCGGGGTGCGGCCCTGCAGCACCACCTCCTTGAGCGTCACCGCCGGCATCCGCCATTCGTAGGCGGGGAAGTGCAGGCGCAACTGTTCCAGCACCCGCGTACGCGCCTCTCGGAGGGCCTTCGCATCGACCGCATCGAGCCGCCCCGCTACCACCCAACCCACTTCGATGAGCGAGGGGCGGGCGGCCTTGTTTCCGTTTGGGCTATTCTCGGGTGCGGTCATGGCAGGAACGGCTACAGCCCTCACGAATTTCGGCAGGGCGATGAATATCAACTCCTCTTTTCCCTCTTCGTCTTCCCCGCGTAGGCGGGAAATCGAAGCTTACCGCAGGACTCCAGAAAAACGGACTCCCTTCGTTCGCTCTGGCGCTATCAAGAAGAACTGTATAGGCCGCGCCGCTCTGCTCGCCTCGCAGGCCCTTGTCAAGGTGCCGCACGACCCCTGGGTCTCGGCTCGGGGGCCGGGATGACTCCGCTGGGGAGGGGAGATGTGACGCAATGGAGAACTCAAAATAGGGTCGGACGATCAATATGGGGTGGGTCAGTGCGCTGTGGTGAGCATCGGAGAAACCCGGCGGGTCTGGAGCGTTGGCTTCATCCCTACCAAAACGGCCTTTCTTGGTCACTCCGCTAGGGCCAGCAGCACCATCGAGACCCACCGGGTTTGTCGTCACTACCCGGTTTTCGGCGGTTCTCTGCTTCGATAGTCTGGCTATAAACTGAGTCCTCTTCAAGCGGCGGGTAGAAACGTGCAAAGGCATCCCCTTCAAATCAACTGTAACAGCCAACCCAGGGCGGCGCCGCCGAGGACGAGGTAGGCGGCGTTCAAGTTAAAGGTGAACGCCCCGATCAGGCTAAGGAAAAAGATCACCCACGTCTCCCACGATACGAGCGTCGCCGCGCCGAGCTCCAACGAGACGACCAGCATGAGCGCCACGGCGCTCACGTTGACGGCGTCGAGGAAGGCCGCTGTCCAAGGCGAGTTGCGGAGTTTCGGGACGATGGGGTTGAGGATGGCGACGAAGACGAAAGAGGGGAGGAAAATACCGACCGTGGCGACGATGGCGCCCGGCAGCCCGGCCAGCACGTAGCCGATGAAGGTGGCCGTCGTGAGCACCGGGCCGGGGGTGAACTGTCCGATGGCGATGGCGTCGAGGAGCTGTTGCTGGGTGAGCCAGCCGTAGTTCTGCACGAGGTCGCCTTCGAGGAACGCGATGAGCACGTAGCCGCTGCCGTAGAGCACCGCGCCAACCTTCAGGAAAAAGAGGAACAGCTTCCAGAGGGGGATCTCCTGCGCGGTGGCTGCCTGCACCAGCTTGGGCGCGAAAGGCACGTAGAGGAGAGGCGCGAGGAGGGCCGCCGCGCCGCCCCGCAGCCGGTCGTAGCCGACGAGCCAGAGCATTCCCACGACGCCACCCACGACGAGCGCCACCACCTCGCCCACGCCCAGCACGAGGGATGCCGCCACGCCCGTCCCGATGGGCACAAGGAGCCAACTTTTGAGCGCTTTCTTCCCCAGCCGCCAGAGGGCGCCGATGATGACGGCCAGGACGGCGGGCTTGATGCCTAGCAGGAACGGCTCGACCTCGGGCAGGGTGCCGTAGCGGACGTAGAGCCAACCGAGCGTCCCCGTCATGACGGCGGCGGGGAAGATGAAGCAGCCCCCGGCGGCGAGCATCCCCGGCCAGCCGCCCCGCTCGTAGCCGACGTGCATCGTCATCTCGGTGGAGTTGGGGCCGGGGATGAGGTTGGTGGCCCCGATGAGATCGAGGAAGTGCTGCCGGCTGAGCCAGCCGCGGCGCTCCACCACCTCGTCCTCCATCATGGCGATGTGCGCCGCCGGTCCGCCGAAGGCGATCAGCCCGAGCTTGAAGAAGAGCCGGGCGATTTCGCCGACGCTGCCTTTTTCCGTCTTCTGTTCCGTCACGCTTCCGATGGCATGGATCTCGAAAGGCGCAAGATAACCGGCGGCGGGATACGGGTCACTGTTTATAGGTCATGGTTTACGGGTTCTTTTTATTCGGTCTTCCGTCACCCAGATGCATAGGTCTTGTGGTGCAAGGCGACGCACCCTATTTTTAGCGAGGGCGTGTGGACCAGGGGTCGCGCACCAATCTTTTCACTCTCCGAATAAATCAGGCAAAGGACGATGCCCGCACTACTTCGAAACGCTTTTATCCTGACGCTCTTCTGCTGGGGTTTCGCCGGCACCGCCCAGGGACAATCCCTCCTCGCCGAGCAGAGAGCCCTCACCCTCGAAGCGGCTAAAATCATGGCGCAGGCGGCGGAAGACGCCGCCCGGCAAGAGGGGTGGAACGTGGTGATCGCGATTGTGGATGAGGGCGGGCATCTGCTTTATCTGCAACGCATGGACGGCGTCCAACGCCCCAGCGTGGAGGTGGCCCGGCTGAAGGCCCGCGCCGCCGCCCTCTACCGCCGCCCGACGAAAGTCTTCAGCGACCGTGTAGCCGAGGGGGCACAGGCCGTGATGATGCTGCCTGAAGTGATGCCCATTGAAGGCGGGGTGCCCGTGGTGGTGGACGGTCAGGTGCTCGGCGGCATCGGGGTCAGCGGAGTCCGTTCCGAGCAGGACGGGCAGGTGGCGGCGGCCGGGGTGGCGGCGCTGATGGCGCGGCTCGAAGAGTAGGGGGCGTCGAGATCGAGGTCGCAGACACGTAGTAAACCGATCCGTGCTATCTTACTCAGATCACGATAGAAAGGACCAGCGTTTCTCAGAACATTGACCTCCTCCCGAAAAACTGGCCCATTCTAAACTAGAGTCTCGGGCGATCGTGCTATCTTCCCCAAAACCACGATTGCCATGAAAAAATCCAAGTTCACCGAAGCCCAGATCATCTTCGCACTACGCCAGGCCGAGACCGGCGTGAAGGTCGCCGAAGTCTGCCGCAAGATGGGCATCTCCGAAGCGACCTACTATAACTGGAAGAAAAAGTACGGCGGACTCGGCTCCTCCGAGCTACGCCGTCTGCGCCAGTTGGAAGCAGAGAATCAGCAGCTCAAGAAGCTTGTCGCTGATCTCTCTCTCGACAAGCACATGCTTCAGGAGGTGCTCAAAAAAAAGCTCTGAGGCCGGCAAAACGACGCGAGCTCGCACAGCATCTCATCGATGCCTACCGCGTCTCGGTGCGGCGGGCCTGCCGTGTCGTCTTGCTGGCCAGAT
>JAHEMB010000213.1:0-4129 GCA_024643915.1 Rhodothermaceae bacterium
CTCCGCAACGCCCTCGATGCGCTCGAACGCCAGGTTCGCGACCACCGCGACCGCATCCGCACGAAGAAGCGGCACTGATCTTTTTTTGACGGGAATACAGCGGCGCGCCCCCTTTCGCAGGCGTGCCGGGCTTGCTATCTTGCCCCTCCCCTTCCACCCAAGCCCGACGTACTCCCATGAGCGAGCCGACCAAGATCTTCCTCCCCGAAAAGGACGCACCCACGCACTGGTACAACCTCAACGCCGACCTCGGCGCCCTCGGTGTGGACGTGCCGCCGCCGCTCCACCCCGGCACTGGCCAGCCCGTCGGCCCGGAGGACCTCGCCCCGCTCTTCCCGATGGAGTTGATCAAGCAGGAAGTCGGGGGCGAGCGCTACGTCGAGATCCCTGAAGAGGTGCGGCAGGTGTACCGGCTGTGGCGGCCCACCCCGCTCTACCGCGCCCACCGTTGGGAGAAAGCCCTCGGCACGCCCGCGAAGATTTTTTACAAGTATGAAGGCGTCAGCCCCTCGGGCAGCCACAAGCCGAATACGTCGGTCCCGCAGGCGTACTACAACGCCCAAGAGGGCACTAAGCGCATCACCACCGAGACGGGCGCCGGGCAGTGGGGCAGCGCCCTCTCGTTCGCCTGCCAGATGTTCGACATCGCGTGCAAGGTGTACATGGTGAAGGTGAGCTTCCAGCAGAAGCCCTACCGTCGCGCCCTCATGGAGACGTGGGGCGCCAGCGTCGTGCCCAGCCCCAGCGACCAGACGGCGGCGGGGCGGGCCATCCTCGCCAAGCAGCCCGAGAGCACCGGCAGTCTGGGCATCGCCATTTCGGAGGCGGTGGAGGAGGCCGCCCAACGCGACGACACGAAGTACGCCCTCGGCAGCGTCCTCAACCACGTCCTCATGCATCAGACGGTCATCGGCCAGGAGGTCATCCGCCAGCTTGAGATGGCCGGGGCGGACTGGCCGGACGTGCTCGTCGGCTGCACGGGCGGCGGCAGCAACTTCGCCGGCTTTATTTATCCCTTCCTGGCCGAGGACGTGGACGGGCGGCACGCCAAGCCGCGCATCGTGGCGGTGGAGCCGGCGGCCTCGCCCAGCCTCACGCGTGGCCGCTACGCCTACGACTTCGGCGACACGGGCCAGATGACGCCGCTGATGAAGATGCACACGCTCGGCCACGACTTCATCCCCGCCCCCATCCATGCGGGCGGGCTGCGCTACCACGGCATGAGCCCCCAGGTGAGCGCCCTGGTGGAGGCCGGCCTAGTGGAAGCGAAAAGCACGACGCAGATGCCGATGTTCGACGCGTGCATGGGCTTCGTCCGCAGCGAGGGCATCCTGCCCGCGCCTGAGGCCGGGCACGCCGTGTGGGGCGCCCTGCAGGAGGCGCTCGCCTGCAAGGAAAGCGGCGAGGCCCGCACAGTCGTTTTCAACCTCTGCGGCCACGGTCACTTCGACCTGAGCGCCTACGACGCCTACCTCGGTGGCCAGCTTGAGGACTACGAGTACCCGGAGGCCGCCATCGCAGAAAGCCTCGCCGCCCTGCCCCACGTGGGGTGAGGCTGGCCACGGATCGGCTGCACACCTCACTCTCCCGGCCGAAGCACCAGCCTCGAAGAAACCGCCGCCTCGTCCATCGCCGAGGCTGTTACGGGCTTGAGCAGTTCATAGTGGCGGAAGGCGAGGAAGTCGGGCAGATGCAGGTCGTAGAGGGGACTGAAAGGGTTGCCGCTCTGGCCGCCGGGGTAGATGCCGTAGCCCTGCGGCGGCGATTGGGAGAAGTCAACGACGACGCGCCAGCTCGCCGTGTGCGTGGTGCGGCGCCGCCCGGCGGGCGAGAGCGTGGCGTGGAAACCGGAGAATTCGTACGGGCCGCGCCAGAGCGGGCGTAGCGCCTCGCTCTGGGTCAGATGACGCACGACGAGCTTGTGGTGATCGCCCCAGCGCCAGTTCTCTTCGCCCCAGCCGTAGCGCGCCGCGAGGGTGTCGGCAGTGGCATCGAGGGCGTGGCGTAGGAGCGTGGCGGCGTCCTCCCGCTCGTCCGTCGCCTGCACGTCCAGCCACTTCGAGCGCGGCTCATCTCTTAACAGAAGAAACAACTGCGTCTCCGCCGGGCGGCGCGCCTCCACGAAAACACGCTCATCCCACGCAAGCTCACGCAGGATCTGTAGGAATTCGTCGAAGACGAGGGGGGCGGGGCGGTCCACGGTCGTCGCGCCGTCCCAGGCCGCGAGCATCTGGCGAAGCGTGTCGGCGCGAGCGGAGAAGCCGGTGAGCGTGTCGAGGAGGGGGGTGAACAGGTCGTGCTGGACGGCGTGCACGTCGGCCTGGTAACGCTTGAGATCCTCGACCGAATGCCTCGGCTGGCTGCGCAGGAGCGAATCGATGCGGAGCGAGCGGTAGGCATCGCGCCAGTCGTGGCCGAGATAGTAAGGATAGGTCGAGTCGGCGGGCTGCTGGTTGGTGGAGGAAAGATAGCCCTGCGCCGGGTTCAGCGCATAGGGCAAGGCTTCAAACGGCACGCGCCCCACCCACGCCCCGCCGTCGGTCGAACCATCGCGCAGGCCCGCCCCGTCAATGCTTTTGCGCACCGGCAGCAGCCCCGTCGAGCGGATGGCGATGTTGCCGTCCACATCCGCGTAGAGGATGTTCTGCATGGGCGTATCCCAGAACCGCAGCGCCGCCTCGAAGGCATCGAGGTTCTCCGCGTGGTTCATACCCCAGAGGGCGCGAAGCGTGCTGCTGCGCTCGTGCGCCACCCAGCGGAGGGCCACGGCCTCGCCGTCGCGCCGAATCACCGGCCCCCAGTGCGAATAGACGAGTGTGTCGAGGACTGGCGCCTCGCCCTGCACGAAAATCGTGTCGAGGACGATGTCCAGGTCGCGGTAGCCACCCTCGAAGCGGTAGCGGGTGCCCGTCTCGTCCAGGTCGAGGGCGAGGTGGTCGATCTGATCGGAGCCGGTGTTGGTGAAGGCCCACGCGAGGTGCTCGTTGAAGGCCTCGACGGGCAGGGGCGCGCCGGGGACGGTCACGCCGTAGGTGTTCATCGAAGGGGTGGCAAGGTGGACCTCGTACCAGATGGCGGGGAGGGTCAGGCTGAGGTGCATGTCGCCTGCCAGGATGGGCGCACCCGTCGCCGAGCGGCTGCCGGACACGGCCCAGTTGTTCGATCCCTTCCCGAGGAGAAACCCCTCGGCGGGCGTGCCACGCAAAACCGCCTGCAAGACCGCCCGTTCCTGCATCAACGCCGACGTGGCGCCTTCCCCTTCGAGCGGCGCCACGACCTGCCCTTCACCCCGTGCGCCGCTGCCTGGCTCGGGGATGATGGGCACGTAGAGCGACGAATACGGAGGATAGAGTTTTCGGTAATCCGCCTCACCCAGTCGCTCGCGCAAGACCGCATAGTCCGCATCGTCGGTGCGATAGGTGAGGTCGTAGGTCATGTACTGGAGGAGCAGGAGGGCGTGCAAAGGCTCGTAGCGCGCCGGGCGGTAGCCGAGCAGCCGAAACTCGAAGGGCAGGTCCCGCTCCTCCAGCCCGTCGATATAGGCGTTGACGCCTTCCCCAAACCACGTCACGATGTCGCGCTCCACGCTGCCCTCGGCCAAGAGGGCATCGCGGTGGCGGCGGGCGGCCCACGCCATGCCGGTGCTGCGCAAGAATCTATCGGCCTCAAGAGAAGCGGGGCCGAACACCTCGGCCAGCCGCCCCTGCACCACACGCGGGATGAAATCGAGCTGGAAGAGCCGGTCTTGCGCCACCGCGTAGCCGAAGGCCATCAGGGCGTCGCGGTCGCTCTCGGCGAAGATGTGGGGCACGCCGCGCACGTCGCGCAGCACCGTCACGGGCGCGTCCAGCGCCGCCAGCACCCTCTCGGCGGCGGAAGGGTGCTCGGCGAGGCGGGCCGTGCGGTAAAGACCGTCGCGTGGATCGAGGAGGGGGCCCAGCGGCGGCACGCCGAAGGCCCGCGTGCCCAGCCCGACGAGCGCGAGCGCCGACAGCGCCACCCCCAGGAAAAGCAAAAACAGCCGCTTGGTCACCGGAAAAGCGCCATCTGTCTCAAGACTCGAGGTGCTGAATGGCCTGCCAGCGTTTCATCGGCGACGCCTCACCCGACGGGGGCTGCGCCTCACCCG